>JABFSP010000005.1 GCA_013140565.1 Ignavibacteria bacterium | reverse complement strand
CGTGTTGGGTTCATTATAAGTCATTCCCTGTTTACACCATATGGGGCGCAGGCGTGAATCTCTAACATCATTTGCTTAATAATTACAATTTACAGAAAATCTGATTCTCGTTTTTTGTTTCCCAAACCGTATTTTGTCCGAAAGACTCCTACAGAGGGGTGAAGTTACAACCCTACAATCCCGGCTTGGTAAGCTTCATCAGGTCTAATACCTTATTAAGCTCTTTTTCGGGCATAATGTTCTTTGATCTTATCACATCCATAATTGAGCGGTGTGTCTTCACTGATTCCTTCGCAATTTCCGCGGCTCTTGCATAACCGATTATCGGGTTCAGCGCGGTAACAATACTTATCGATTTTTCCGCATAATCACGGCATTTCTTTTCATCGGCTATTAAACCTGCTACGCACTTATCATCAAATGCCTTCAGGGCATTTTTAAGTATCTCTATCATCCATACAATATTAAATATCATTACGGGCATCATAACATTAAGTTCTAACTGACCCGCCTGTGAGCACATCATAACAGTATGATTGTTGCCCATCACCTGGTATAACACCTGGTTCATCATTTCAGCCATCGAAGGATTTACCTTACCCGGCATAATTGATGAGCCCGGCTGAACTGCCGGCATGATAATTTCCGCAAAACCAGTTGTGGGACCCGATGCAAGCAAACGTAGATCGTTGGTTATCTTCGTCATATCAATCGCGAAATTATTTATCGCGCTTGATAGCTCCATAAAAGGCATCATGCTTTGCATGGATTCAAAATAATTTTTTGTTGGTCTTAGTTTCAACCCTGATACTTTTGATAAATTTTTAGTCATTAAGCTCCGGTATTTAGCGTGAGTGTTAAGTCCCGTGCCAACAGCCGTTCCGCCGATACCAAGATCGGCAAGGTGTTTCTGTGATGCCAGTATCAGGTCATAATGTCTCGCAACAATTTCCGCATACCCTTCAAATTCCTGCCCTAGTGTTATGGGTGCCGCATCCTGCAGATGTGTTCTGCCTGATTTTATTACTTTGGAAAACTGTTTAGCTTTCCTCTCAAGTGTCTTCTGGAAGTGTTTGATAACAGGCATAAGCCTTTGTGCCATTATAAGTGAGGCCAGCCTCATTGCGGTAGGGAAAGTATCATTGGTTGACTGCGCCATATTAACATGGTCGTTGGGATTGATTATTTTATAATCACCCCGCTTGCCGCCTAAGATTTCAATTCCCCGGTTTGCAAGTACTTCGTTGCTGTTCATATTATGCGATGTACCGGCACCCGCCTGGTAAACATCAACAACAAAATGCTCTCTGTGTTTGCCGCTTAATACTTCATCGGCTGCTTTTACAATTGCGCCGGCAATTTTTTTGTTCAGCAAACCAAGCTCAGCATTTGTTATTGCTGCGGCTTTTTTGATATAAACATACGCATCAACCATAACGGGGTGCGCCTTCCATCCGCTTACGGGAAAATTTAGAACTGCTCTTTGTGTCTGTACTCCGTAGTATGCGTCATAGGGAATTTTTATTTCTCCAAGTGAATCTTTTTCTATCCTGGATTTTGTGGTTTTCATCAAAAACTTCAGCCTTTCAGTAATAATTTGTGTTTCAGTGTTAAATCCGTTCAAATTTCGCAGGAATCTACTCGATTAAAGTGATGAATTCCTGCAAAATATTAGCTAATTTAACAATTAATTATCATTAGTTATACATAAAAATATCTATGGAAAAACTTTTTTACACTCTCGCAGTTTTATTGCTGATGATTGCTGTTGAAAGCAGAGCACAGGAAAACCAGGACTCTACTTTAACTCCAGAAGAAAATACAACGATCTCTGAGGATTCAACTCAAACAGTGGAAACCGACCCGGTCAAGCTTGAAGTTTCACGCATTGTAAAGGAAGTAAATTCAAGATCATCCGAAATTAATAACATCATTTCAAGCGGTGAGATAAAAATTAAAACACCAAAAATTGATGAAACAGGTGATATTGAAATTCATGTGAAGAAAAAAGATGACCTGTGGTTTAAAATAGAAGGTCCCCTTGGTATCGACGCGGCAGTCGCTCACTTCAACCGCGACCGCTTCACTTTTTTTGATGATTTAAATGATGTTGTCACAACGGGCTCGACTACAATACTTAACATAGGCACACTCACTAAAATACGCTGCACGTTTGATGATATGCTGAACTCATTTTCAGGTACGGTAAGGATTTCCAAAGGAAAAAAAGATGAGCTGGCAATGACAGAAGAAGGTAACCAATACGTTCTTTCACTCAAACGCGGCACTATTACAAGGAAGTACTGGGTAGATAAAGATAATTACTTTGTTTATAAATATGCTTATTACAGCAAAACGGGTCAAACATTGATTTCATTTGAGTTCTCGAATTTTTCATACTCCGGAACAAGCACTTACGCGCGGAAAGTTGAAATACGCAGACCAAAGCAGAATGAGTATTTCAGGCTTACAATGGAATCGGTTAACCTTAACCAGGGTTACCTTGATTTCAAAGTTGACTATCCATACGGTGATGTGAAGATAAGGAACTGGAAGTAAGGAGTTGTTACAGCATTTGTTTTCTTAAAAAAGGAGGCATGCCTCCTTTTTTAGTACAAATAATTGAAAACTGTTTAACAAAAACTTATTATAATAATAACAAACAGTATTACACTCTTCATTTATTTTTTTAACACAAATTAGTATTTTTACGGATGGCAAAAATGAAAACCGAATGCAGCTGCGGCGAAGTACACGAATTTGAAGGCTTGAATGCAAAGTATTTTGAAGGCAGCATTCCTGAATATGTAGATTGCAGCGAGTGTCCCGTATGCAGTCCGGAACTGCTTGATAAACCCGAAAACCACGAAGATGAAGCTTACAAAGAAGAAGTAGACATAGCCGCGCTTGAAAAGGCGCTGGAAGATGACCCAATTGCTGATATTGATGAATTAGATGATGATTTTGAAGAAGAAGAGTTTTAAGTAATAAAAAAGGAGGCTGTTGCCTCCTTTTTGAATTATAGAACTATAAACCTATTTTCCATCCATTGCATACGCATCTTCGCCATGCAGCATTGCATCAAGCCCTTCGGCTTCTTCTTTTTCAGTAGTTCTCACCGGAGTAAACAGGTTAATAAGCCACAACATTCCGTATGTAAAACCGAAAGCATAAATACTGCTTATTAAAATTGCAAGAAGCTGAACTTTGAAGAATTCTGTGCCGCCGTGAAGTAAACCGTTTGATCCTGCTGCGTTTATAGTAACTGTACCAAAAATACCAAGCATTACTATTCCTATTAAACCGCCTACACCGTGAACGCCCCATACATCAAGCGCATCATCCCATTTCAGTTTGTTCTTTAATGCAACCGCAAAGTAACAAACTATACCTGCGGCAATGCCTATAAATACTGAAGCTTTAAGTGAAACATATCCTGCTGCTGGAGTAATAGTAGCAAGACCCGCAACTGCGCCGGTTAAAAGACCAACAAATTTCGGTTTCTTTTCAAGCCACCATGAAATTAAAAGCCATGTTACTGCTGCAAATGAAGCCGCAACATCTGTATTCAAAAAAGCCGCTGCGGTAACGCTATCAACAGCGAATTCACTGCCTGCGTTAAAGCCGTACCAGCCGAACCATAATAAACCTGTGCCTAAGGCTATTAACGGAATGCTGTGCATTCCCGGATCGGCAACTCTGCGCCTGCCTATGTACAGCACAGATGCCAGCGCTGCGAAACCTGCAATATTATGTACCACAATACCGCCTGCAAAATCTCTTACACCCCATACTGCTAAAATTCCGCCGCCCCATATCATATGAACGAACGGGAAGTAAACCAAAAGCAGCCACAAGGTTAAGAATATCAAATATGCGCCAAACTTAACCCGGTTCGCGAAAGCCCCGGTTATAAGCGCGGGAGTAATAATAGCAAACATCATTTGGTAGGCTATAAATACGTATAACGGTATCGTAGGGTTTAACGGTGAGGGAGTCGTTGGACTGACGCCCGATAAAAAAGCCATATCCAGATTACCAATTATACCACCTATATCAGTTCCGGAAGCCATATCTCCGCTGAAACACATCGAGTATCCCACAATAAACCACAAAACTGTGGTTATTCCCATCGAAACGTAACTCTGCATCATGATCGCTAAAACATTTTTTCTGCCAACCAGACCGCCGTAAAAAAACGCGAGACCCGGTGTCATTAACATTACTAAACTTGTAGCCAAAAGCATAAATCCTGTATTACCTGTATCAAACATATGATAACTACCTCCTTTATTAAATAGAAGCGTTAACTTCATAAAAAAATAAAAAACAATATAACAAAATTAATGTTTAGAAAATATATGAACTATGATAGATGTCATAAATTTAAATGAGCCAAATCATTTGTAAATAATCAGTTAAAAAGCTATTTTTGAACTATAAATCAGAAT
>JABFSP010000037.1 GCA_013140565.1 Ignavibacteria bacterium | reverse complement strand
GGCAGCACTTATTCGGGAAGTTTTGACCTGGATAAACTTTGTGATGAAATGTACAAGATCTATGATTCAGATGAACTGCCGGCAAAGAAGGAAGTTTTAGCTTACAAAAAGCTAAACGGACTCATCGGAACAAATATATCAGTCAAAATTACTACTACTGATTCCATTACCTACGACAGGAAAGAAGATAAAACCAGCCTGAAGTCAAAGGAGGTATTTACCTCAGATAACAAAACCGGGTACTTCGGAGTGTTTGTTATAGCTACGCAAAAAGGCGATGCATTGTTAATGAGCACTTCGCCCGATAAGGATATGACAATTACAGGTACAATCACCGATATACTTATCGTAGGTTACATCAAAAATAACCTGAACGGCAAAGCTTATACTTCACTCAAAGATTTTGATGATAAGGGTACTGTTATTCAACAGATAATTATTAAAGTGGATATGTAGAAATGTAAATGCCCGCTTGCCTGCCAAAAGCACGGTGAAAACGGGCATCTCAATTCGTAATTCATCAGATAACTCAAAGTTACCCGTTGTTGGTCTTGCCTGACTTGTTTCTAAGTTGACCAACAACAAATTCTAAATTGGAGCTCTTATTATAGTTGTGTCAGCAGTTCCTCGGATGAATATGTATCTACCCCGCCCCTATCGCATCATTCAGAAAATCATTGAACGGCTTCGCGGTCTTGAAAATCTTCGCAATATAATCACCGTAGTTCTTCGATAGAGCCTTTTCTTCCTTCACGGTATGATCACATATAAAACTTTTCAACTTCAGGTATTCAGCCATAGGATGCTCTTTATCAAATCCTTTTGGCACGGTCTTAAGCGTATCGCCATTCCACAATTTGCCGTAGATCTTTTTAAATTCTTTGCCTTCAACGATGTTTTTAAATTTAGCTGACTTTGCCGCGATACTGTTTCTCACAGTCAACAGCTTTTCAGGCGCCGGCATATAAAGCCCGCTGCCTAAAAAGTATTCGGTTGGACTTATATGAATGTAATACCCCGCGATCGAGAGCTTCCTTCCGCCTTTGTTTATTGCCGCGCCAAAATTGGTTTTATAGGGAGTCTTATCTTTGGAAAACCTCACATCTTTGTATATCCTGAACATGCAATCCTTCGGCTCAAGCCCCGAGACCGTTTCATCAAACTCAGCGATTTTCTGTATCAGTTCAAATACAAACACTTCAAAATCATACCTCGCATCTTCGTATAACTTCTTGTTGGCATTAAACCAATCACGGTTATTGTTTTTTTTGAGCTTCTTTAAAAAACCTATTGTACTTTTATGTAACATATTTGTATTACTTTTGTTTACTTAAAAATTTTGCCACACCATTCTTGCAGTCGGGAGTCATCCTTGTAACAGCATTCAGGTCACATGCATACTCAAGCGCTTTATCAAAATCCATCCCCGAAATGTTTGTAAACATTTCTTTTGTCAGCTTAAGCGATGTGCCTGAGTTCTTCATCAGCATCTGGCATACCTCGTTCACTTTTGCGTCAAGCTCAGTTGAGTGCACATAGTGATTGATAAATCCCATCCTGCACGCGTCATCGGCATTGATCATTCTTGCGGTAAGCAAAAGGTCTTTTGCATGTGATTCCGTTACGCGCTTAAGCAGAAAAAGCATAACTATTGCGGGTATAAAACCAATTTTTACTTCAGTGTAGCCGAATTTCGCAGACTCATCCGCTATGATGATATCACATGCCGATGCTATCCCGCATCCGCCTGCAAGGCAGTAGCCTTGCACTTTGGCGATCACGGGCTTTGAGCAGTTATACACATTCAGCAGCATATTTTTGAACTTTCGGGAATCATCCTTGTTCTGCAGGATATCGTATTCCGATATTTTCTGCAGGTAATCAAGGTACAACCCTGAGCAAAAATTACCGCCGGCACCCGTAATTACCACAACACTCACCTCTTCGTTCACAGAAAAATCTCTCAGCATATCACCAAGGTCGTGAATAAGCTCTTCATCAAGCGAATTCATTTTCTCAGGGCGATTAAGAACGATCTCCGCAATACCGCCTTCAACTTTGTATAGTATGTTTTTTAATCCCATAATTATATTTTTTATTTACTCAAAAATTAGAGCCGCTGCGCCAAGTACACCCGCATTATTATTAATTGTTGAGCGCAGTACGCGGAATTTATTCCTTATTGTTTTAATGCTTCTTTGTTTTATTGTCTTATTTGCTTCAATAATAAAACTTTTGTATGCGTTTGATATTCCACCACCGAGTATTGCCGTGCGAATATCCATCAGATTAAAATAGTTTGTGATTGCTACCCCAAGGTAAAATCCGTACAAATTTAACAGTTTTTTTGCAGTTTTATTACCCTTTAAAGCAAGCCGGCTTATATCGGCAAAATCAATATTTTTGCCAAGTTTCTGTATTTCCTTTTTATTCTGCTCAAGAAAATAATTTCTGCCAAGGTGCGCTTCCACTGAGCCCTGATTGCCGCCAAGGCACATTGGCCCGTTATAATTTATTGTCATCATACCAAACTCACCCGCGCCGTTTTGCTCACCCCTGTAAAGCCTGCCGTCAATTATCATTGCCCCGCCAATACCCGTGCCAAGTGTTAAGAAGATGAAATTTTTATGTTTTGCGCCATGCCCGAATTTCAATTCCGCAAGACCCGCGCAATTGGCATCATTGTCAGCTATCGCTTCTGTCTTATATTTCTTTGCGAAGTGTTTGGCCAGATTTACTTCTTTCCACCCTTTAAAGTTCGGGGGGTACTTCATTACTCCGTTTGTAACGATACCAGGCGCGCCGATTCCAATGCCAACAATCTCTTTCTTAAAATCCTTTTTAAGGAAGTCGATGCATTTTTCAATCTGACTCAGAACTTTCTTTGGCGAAATTTCCGAGTAAGTTTCGGTCTTAAAATGTTTAATAATTTTTCCTTTGGAATCAACAATGGCTGATTTAATGTACGTACCACCAAGATCGATACCGATTGCATATTCAAGTTTTCTTTTTTTCGTTTCCAGGGTAATCATTTTAATATCTTAGTTTAATATTATTATCTCTTTTTATTTTTCCACCAGTTTCTTAAACGTTCAAGTATTTTCGCTTCTTCACCTATTCCCGTTGGTTTATAATACACTTTATCCTTCAATTCTTCGGGGAGGTATTGCTGCTGGGTAAAATGACCCTCATAATCATGGGAATATTTATATTCCTTTCCGTAATCAAGGCTCTTCATCAGCTTAGTTGGGGCGTTCCTTAGATGCAGGGGAACGCCAAGCTCACCGGTCATATCAACATCTTCTTTTGCGCTCATAATTGCGCGGTATGATGCATTGCTTTTTGGCGCGCTGGCTAAATATGTAGCAGCCTGCGCAAGCACAAGCTGCGCTTCGGGCATGCCAATATAATCAATTGCGGTAAACGCTGATGTAGCCATGGTCAGTCCGTACGGATCAGCATTACCAATATCCTCTGATGCAAGTACAACCATCCTTCGCGCTATGAATTTTGGCTCTTCGCCGCCTTTGAGCATTCTAGCCAGCCAGTAAACCGCTGCATCTGGGTCGCTGCCCCTGATGCTTTTTATGAAAGCTGATATAATATTGTAATGTTCCTCAGCGTCTTTATCATACCTTATATAATTTTTCTGGTATGCTTCCTTTAAAACATCATTTGTGATATTTATTATTCCATTTACATCAGGCGGGGTTGATCTTACCGCAAGATCAAGCCCGTTTAACAGCCTTCTTGCATCACCGCCTGAAAACTGCAGAAGCAGTTTTTTATCCTGTATATCTATTTTCAGCTCCTTAAGCTCAGCATCTTTTGTCAGCGCATTATCAGCAAGTAAAAGAAGTTCATCTTCAGAGAGATCCTCAAGTATATACACCCTGCATCTGGATAGCAGAGGTGAAATGACCTCGAATGATGGATTTTCTGTGGTTGCGCCTATTAATGTTATTACTCCGCTTTCAACTGAGTGCAACAGTGAATCCTGCTGCGCTTTATTGAAGCGGTGAATTTCATCTATGAATAATATCGTCTTGCGGGAAAGGTGTTTCTGGTTAATTTCAGCTTTTTCGATTGCCGCACGTACATCTTTAACTCCCGATGATACCGCTGAGAGCTGAATAAACTCAGCATTTACACTATTTGCAATTATGAGCGCGAGCGTGGTTTTGCCAACACCAGGGGGACCCCAGAACACCATCGAAAACACATTATTATTCTCAATCATTTTCCGTATAGGCTTGCCTTCACCTATGAGATGCTTTTGCCCTGCAAAATCATCAAGTGTTTTGGGGCGCATACGCTCCGCCAGCGGCTGAAATTTCACCTGTGGTTTAGCGTTTTGTTTAGTAGTATTTTCGTTTCCGAAGAGATCAAAATTTTGTGTTTTATAAGGCAATTTTAGCTATAATAGTATAAACAAAAAAGGCAGGTCTTTGACCTGCCTTAAAAG
>JABFSP010000161.1 GCA_013140565.1 Ignavibacteria bacterium | reverse complement strand
ATAATGTACGTTGTATCTTTGCTGTAAACGTATGATGTATTTGAGTAGTTTAATGTATCGGCAAACTGCTCGGCGTTGTATCTTGAAACGATACGTGAAATATTGGTATTAACTCCCGGCTTTAACAGAAACTGCATGCTTCCGGTTTGCGTAATTCGCTGCGATATCTCAAATGACGCCTGTGAGTTAGCGTTTGGGCCGGTTACGCTGTCATTTTTACTGCATCCTGTAACAAGCAGGTATGTCAGCACCAATCCCCCTAAAAAAAGTTTAATAATTCCCCGTTTCAATTTGATTTTTCCTTTCTTTGTTTTATTTATTATTATTGAATTTTAATATCAATTCTTTTTAAAAATTAAGCCTGATATATACGGTTCCCAATCAGGAACAGAAGCAATTTCATTTACAACGGTCACAGAGTCCGCTGTAAACGTGTAAGTTGAATTGTTCATCACATATTTTCCATTTGAATCCATTCCGTATTTATTAACAACATGCCATAATCTTGTATCATCTGCGGGTTTACAATAAAATGAAGATAAACCCTCCACTTGTTTTAGCTCAGCTACAGTATTTATCTCTAAACTGCTGATTTCGTTTTTTTTCAGAGAAAAACCGGTAATTAATACTGCCAGTAAAATTGAAGGCAGTGTCATAATCTTTAAATATTTAACGATTTTCATTTTTTTGTATTCCCTTCTTTGTTTATTTTATTATTTTGCTTTGTATTTGAGTGTTTTATATTAGTTTGTTTTTTCTTTTTAAATTTCTTTATATTTTCAGATTCCTGCGTAAATATTTTCGGAAAGATTTCATTGAAACCGAATTCGCTAATTTGGGCTATTCTGATCATACTTTGTTTTGAAGACTTTCCGAATTTATTTCTGCTATTTGATTTCATTTCAATTTTCAATTCTGCTTCAAAGATAGTTTTCAGAGATATGCGTGGCAAATAATTTATTTTACTAAACTAATCAGTAAATTTATCTTCTAATATGATGGAAATATCAATTTTTAGCTTATTTTTAAGGTTTTTTGGGGATTCATACTAATCAGGATATTTAGATGAATAATTTAAAACTCATCAATATTTTAAGGACTTTTTCGAAAAGCGAAATGAAGGAGTTCGAAAAATTCATTTCTTCCCCGTTTTTTAACAGGGGCAGAAATTATATTCCCTTTTTTAACCAGCTAAAAAAATTCTACCCTAAATTTGATAATGCGAAGATGACACCGGAATACGTTTATTCAAAAATATACCCGGGCAAGAAATACAATAAACAAATTCTCTGGAATACGACTTCTTCAATGCTTGCAATGTGTGAGGATTTTTTGATGTATGTTTCATTAGGAAGAGATAAATTCGCAAGAGAGCGCCAGGTTGCCGAAGAGTTTCTTGAAAGGAGACTTTCGGTATATTACAAAAAAAAACTTAACGAAATGGAGTCTGCACTCGATAATCTTGGAATAGGTTCAGCATATTTCAGGCAGAAGGCTGAGCTTGAAGATGGAAGAATGGCATACCACTTTATTGAAGATACACAGCAATTCCTTCCTGATCTGGTTGATAAAAAAGGTAATTACGTCGTCCTCCACTTTATGAGAGAAATTTCTGATATTATTGGCAATATGCGTACAAGCAAAAGTATGTATAATAAACAATTTGACGTTTCAATCCCTTTTCAATTTGTTACAAACCTAAAGCTGGATAAAATTGTGGAGTATGCTTATAGTACCAAATTTAAATATGCCGCTGTTCTGGATATTTACTATGAAACAATAATGCTTTCGCTGGAATACGATAACGAAAAACACTTTTTCAGGCTTAAGGAGCTTTTCGAACAGAATCACCACCTATTCACAAAAGAAGAAAAACAATTAGTGGCGGCAGAGCTTACAAACTACTGTGTACAGAAAATGAATGAAGGTGACGCTTCTTTAAGGCAGTCTAATTTTGAACTCGATAAATTTAAACTTAAACAGGAAATTGTATTAATAAACCGAATATTGCCTAAAGTCACTTTCACGCAGATCCTTGGTAATGCACTGTTTTTGAAGGAATATGAATGGGCTGTGAAATATATAGAGGAGTACGCGCCAAAGCTAAAGCCTTCATACCAAAAACCGACAAAAATGCTTTGTTACGCGCATCTGTATTATCTTCAAAAAGATTACGGGAAAGTTCTTGAATACCTTAGCAAGGTTGAATTTATTGATGCGTTAGATAAAATTTATGTAAAGACACTTTATATAAGAACATATTTTGAGATGAAAGAATTTGAAACTTTGCTCAGCTACCTTGAAACAACCAGGCATTTTTATGAAAAGAACCCTCATGTAAGTAATACATTAAGAAGCAACAATATCAAATTTATAAGCTGCATGAGCCGCCTTTTATCAGCAATTGAATCAAACGATGATTTTGAACTGGAGAAAATCAGGAAATTGGTCAAGAGTGATAACACTATTGCCAACGGGCAGTGGATTGCAGAAAAAATAGAGAAAATTAAAAAAGGAGCTAATTAGCTCCTTTTTAATTATACTATTTACATTCATCCGGTGACTTCAAGCTTGACTGCACTGGCAGTCATCGGATGAGTTGAGAGTTACTTCACAAGGATCATCTTCTTTATTTCCGTAAACTCGTTTGACTGTATCTTGTATAAATATACACCACTTGATAAATTGGCAGCATTAAATTCAATCTCAAATTTACCTGCCGGGTAGTTTCCATTAACAATCTCTTTTACCAGCCTGCCGGTTAGATCATAAACTATTATTTTAACTGCTGTCTGCTTTGGCAGATCAAACTTTATTTTTGTTGATGGGTTAAAAGGATTTGGGTAGTTATCATAAACTTTATAAGTTAAAGGGATTTCATTTTCCGGCTGTTCAACGCCTACCAAACCGGTTCTGAAATTCCATACCTGTGAGACTGCACTCCATCCTGAGCTGTTTTTTGCCATAACGCGCCAATAATACCTGATATTGTTATTTAGTATCCCGGATGAAATGTTATACTGTGTCTGTACAATATTGCTGTCATTAATAATACTTGATGTAAAAAGTGAATCAGTAGAAACCTGTAAACGGTAAACTGTTGCACTTGGTACAGAAAGCCAGACGAGCTGAGGTGTTAAGGATACCCCTGATGAATTATTAACCGGTGAAAATAAAGCGGGTGCAACCGGAAATGTGAGAATTGAAACAGATGATGTCGGTTGTGAGCTTCCAAACCATGAAGAGGCATATACACGGAAGAAATAAGTTGTTCCTCCGCTTAAACCGGTACTTTGATAATTTGTGACATTGGCATTTACCGAATCTATTAGTACCCAGTTGTTTCCATTTGTACTGCGCTCTATCTTGAAATATTGTTCATTATTAGAGCTATCCTGCCAGCTTAAATTTACCTGATTGGATGATACTGCCAGTGCATTCAGATTTACCGGGGCTGAGGGTAACGGGAAGCCGCCGCTTGTAGTATGAATCATTGTTCCGTTGGTACCGCATGCCCAGCCATTAGTTCCGTAAAAAAATATCGAGTTGAGATCCTGTGTAGATGAAGGATTAAGCTGGCTTGTCCAGTTCGCTCCGCCGTTTGTAGTAACATATAACCTTCCTCCCCCTCCGCAAAGCCATCCTGTTGAGTTATTGATAAATTTAACCGAAAGGAATATTCCCGATATAGGAAGACTGTTAACCGACCAGCTTAACCCTCCGTTTGTTGTTCTGCCCACACGCCCGTATACTCCAACTACCCAGCCGGTTAAGGAATCATTGAAATATACGGAAAACAATCCCGAACCTGTGATGTTTTGTGATGTCCAGTTTACTCCTGCATTGGTAGTTCTTAATAAATTTCCGTCTGTTGTGGTTATATAACCTGAATTTTGATTGGTAAAGAACATGTCCGTAAAGTATTCATTTATACCCGTGTAATATTGTGTCCAGTTCGTTCCCCCGTTAGTTGTTGCCATTACAACCGTAGGCGAGCCTGAGCCGCTAATCCATCCCGTTTGGGAATTTATAAAAAAGAGCTTGAGTGAATTGCTGACTCCTGTATTTATTTCTGTCCAGCTTGCTCCTCCGTTTGTTGTTTTAATAAGTGTTCCGCCTCCCCCTGATGCCCAGCCTGTCATTTCATCAAAAAATTTTACGGAATACAGAGCCTGGAAAACACCGGTTGTAAGCTGAAACCAGTTAGTACCCCCGTTTGTAGTTTTTATCATTTTCCCCTGGTCGGCAGTTGCCCAGCCGGTTGACTGGTTTATAAAGTGAACTGAGGTAGTATACTGGCTTATGCCGCTGGATTGTTGTACCCAGGCTGTATCAATTGCAAAAGAAGTTTTTGCAGATATTAAGATAATGCAATATGTTAAAACGATAATTAATTTGTTTTTCATTTTTCTTTATTTATGTTTATTTATTATTTTTTTATTATTTTTATTTTCGAGTGAGTATAAGCCCAGTTCATTCC
>JABFSP010000138.1 GCA_013140565.1 Ignavibacteria bacterium | reverse complement strand
TTATATAATAATATATTTGGTGATTATGCGAATAGGTTTAGGATATGACGTTCATAAGCTGGTAAAAGGCAGAAAGCTAATACTTGGCGGGGTTACTATTCCTCACAAAAAAGGATTACTGGGTCACTCTGATGCAGATGTATTGCTCCATGCGCTGTGTGATTCAATTTTAGGCGCAGCAGGATTGCGCGATATTGGCTATTACTTCAGCAATAAGGATTCCAGATGGAAGAATATTTCAAGTTTGGTACTGCTTGCGGAGTGTATGAAACTGATCAAAAAACAAAAGCTTAAAGTTGGCAATGTTGATATAACGGTAATACTGGAAGAGCCAAAGATAAGTCCGTACATTGACCAAATGAAGAAGAATATTGCTAAGACCCTAAGTATCAGGCCATCACAAATTTCCATCAAATCAACAACTGCAGAAGGCTTGGGATTTATAGGCAAAAAACAGGGCTGCTCTGCGTACGCCATTTCTTTGCTTAAGTAATTTTTTTATTACCATATCATATTGAACATACTCCCGAAAAATAAAAATTTAAAAGCTCTGTTGTTTTGTCTATTGAGCGGAGCTTTACTTGGTTTATCTTTTCCGCCTTTCAAAACATGGTTCTTCATCTATTTCGGGATAATGATACTGCTTTATCTTGTACTTAGCGCTGCAAGATTCCGTCAGGCATTCGCAAGAGCATATATTGTTATGCTGGTATTCAATGAAATATCACTTTACTGGATATCCGGCTGGCACTCCGATGATACATTCCTTAAGATTGGCGGTGTTGCAACAGTATTTGTGCACTCCTTGTTTATGCTCATTCCAATACTGATCACTTACGGCGTTTCAAAGATAAAAAAAGAGCTTGCTCTTGGGTTGTTTCCTTTGATATGGGTTGGATATGAGTATTTCGATAACATCTGGCAGTTTGCTTTCCCCTGGCTGGAGCTTGGCAACAGCGAAACATATAATCTGTACAGAATACAGATAGTTGAATTTACAGGTGTTCACGGACTTACATTCCTGATATGCATCATCTCAGCCTTGTTATACTATGTAATTTCCAAAATTTATAACAGGCAGTGGAAAGTTTCTTCACCTAAGGCGGCATTATCTTTCATTGCAATATTGTTAATAATACTTCTACCCAATTTTTACTCCTCATACAGGCTGGATTCAGTTGATAATACCGGGTATTTCAATCTAATGGATAAGTCTAAGGTTGTTAATACTGCCATTGTACAGACAAATACGGACCCATTTAAGAAATGGGGCGGAGAGCATAATCAGATTCTGAATACTTATATTGATGGGCTGCGTAATGGCCTGAAGTTTAATCCTGATATGCTTGTACTTCACGAAACAGCCCCTCCCTTCTACTTTCTTGAAGATATTAATCTTCTGAAATCCAAAAGATTTTTTGATCTGGCAGATTCCACGGGCAAATATATATTTATGGGAGTTCCGCACAAATACTATTACAAAGAAGGTGATAACATTCCCTCTGATCACAGGATAACTGACGGTTCAAAACGAAAGTTTGATGTATTTAATTCAGCGATATTAATTGAGCCTAAAAAGTATCACAAAGAACTAACCATCCATAAAAAAGTAAAGCTGGTTCCGTTTAGTGAAAGGATTCCCTACCAGGAAAAGGTACCTTTTGCAAAAAAATGGTTTACATGGGGTGTTGGAATAAGCGGCTGGCAAATGGGAAGTGACCAGACTGTATTTAACTTAAAGGATTCTGCAAAGGGGATAAATACAAAATTCGCGGGACTTATCTGTTATGAATCAGTATTCAGTGAATTTGTAACTGAGTTCACGAATAACGGCGCAGAGTATTTTGTGATTGTTACCAATGACGGCTGGTGGGGTAATACTTCCGGACCGGAACAGCATAACCAGTATGCAGTGCTTAGAGCAATAGAAAACAGGAAATGGATTGTGCGCTGCGCGCAGACAGGTGTATCTTGTTTTATTGATCCTATGGGAAATATTCATGACAGGATAGAATACTGGCAAACAGGGGTTGTTGACAGGAATATTATTGGAAATACTGAAAAGACATTTTATGCCCAACGCGGGGATATAATTGGGTTGTTAGGGTCTTTGACTGCTGCGCTTTGCCTGTTGAGCTCCTTAGGTTTTTATGCGTACCAAAAGAAAGTTAAGAGTAAAGCCTGAAGCTTGCCTTTTTCTTTATTCCTTAATTCTTCTGCCTTTTGTTTTGCTTCTTCAATTGTTGAAAACTCACCAAACCTGGCGCGATACCAGGTACCTTTTGAACCAAGATCAACTTTTAAAACATTGCCTTTAAGTCCGGGGACAAGTCCGCCAACAGCGCTTATGCGCTTGTTTGCTTTGGCATCTGAATCCCAAGCTGATTCCTGTATAGTGAACTTACCGTTATCAAGCTGTATGTATATAACTTTATTTTGATCATCCAGCCAACCCATTGAACTTTTTGTAACGCCGGGTACGTTCTGTGTTGTGTTCTGATTCGGAGCTTCCTGTTTGGGTGCTTCCTGCTTTGGGGCTTCTTGCTTTGGGGCTTCCTGTTTCGGAGTCTCCTGCTTGGGTGCTTCCTGTTTAGGCTGTTCCTGCTGAGTTACAGGCGGTGTAACTTCCTGTTTGGGCTGCTCCTGTGTATTATTAACAGGCGGCTGACTTTCCAGCGAGTTAACAGAAGCCTGGTTTGTGCTTTGAGTGTTATTCTGTGATTCTTCTGTGGAACTGGTTTCCTGCTGCACTTCTTCAGAGTTCTGATCTTCGGTTGGCGAGAAGAAATACTTATATATTACCGGTGAAAATATCAAAAGGATAAGTACAACAGAAAAGAACATTATGAATGTTGTTACATAGATCCTTAATTTTGATTTGTATTCAGCTTCTTTTGTTGCCTGGTAAAGCAACTCATACTCGTATGACATCGTCTGTGTATCACTTGAGTTTGGTTCGCTATCTTTATACCAGATATAATAGGAATTATCCTGAAGCTTATGTTCGTAATTTTCACCATTACCGTTGCCGTTACCATTGCCGTTTCCGTTAGCAAATGGCATCGGGGTAATAGTGGTCTGATATTCGTTAGTTTTGTTCTGGTCGCCGGTTATCTGGTTATGCAGCTCAACTGCACTGGGCGGTATAACTGTTTCAACAGGCGGCACAACCGGTGGTTCTACCGGAGGAACGCTGGAATTGATCTGTGAGACAACTGTTTGTTCTTCCTTCGAAACTTCAGTGAAGAAATCAGAAAATGAATGTTCTGTCACTTCTTCAACTTCTTTCGGGGTTTCTGTAATATTTGACTTTACTTCTGTTGTTGTTTTAGTGAATTCTTCTGTTTTTGTTGTAATTTCTTCGGGGATATTCGCCACTTCTTCTGTTGTTTTCTTCGCAGTTATATGCTCAATCGTCACTTCTTCAATTTTTTCTGAAACCGGCGGGATAACTACAGCCGGTATTACAACAGGAGGAGCAACAACGCTTTCCCTGATTTCCTGCTTAACTTCTTCTTTGGGTTTGGTTATCTTGCCCAATATTTCGTCACGTCTTTTTTTGATCTCATCTTCAACGACATTATGTTCCTGCTCAATTTCGATCTTTTCCTTTTCGGAAATGATATCATTGTTATCCTGAATTGAGGCTCCTAATGATTCTGTTTCCGGAGTATTGATCCCTGGTGATACATTACTTACATTAACAGGAGGAATTGATGTTTTTCCAGAAGGGTTATCAGTTAATCCGGGATTAATAAACTTTGCAGGCTCAAACTGTCTGCTCTCTTCAAACGCCCTTTGATTTATCTCCTCTTCAAGTGATAACGTAGGGAGGAATTCAACGGTCTTCTTATTATTCTCATCTCCGCTGTTATATTTTATGATAAACTCGCCCAGGTTTGTTACGTCCGCAATATTCTCTTCCTTCACACCCTTAATAATGCCGGCAAAAATATCATCATAGATCTTTTCTGCCTCAAAGTTAGTGAGTTTAAAATACTTGCTTATCTTCTCTATTATTTCCTGTTTTATCATAACCCTTTAGTTTAATTGGGTAATTTTAATGGGAGTTTATACTATCAAGAAATACTCTGTCAGGAAAAAAAGTTACATGGTTCTTTACCATTGGTATCGGTTCGTTCAGTTTCAAGTATGAAGATGAATCAGGCTCTTTTTTCCTGATGCTGAATGTACCGAAATTAGTGATTTGAACTTCTCCATCTTTTTTAAGCTTTTCCACAAGTCTTTCAACAAGTATGCTTACTATCATTTCAGCGCGGCCGGTTGTTATGTTGTGTTCAACTGCCAGTTTATTTATCAGGTCTATAGTAGTCATTTGTAAAAAATTAATTGGATATAGAAAACCAATTAAAGATACCCCTTTTGCCAGAATTTATCAATAGTACTCGGAGTGACTTTTCCACGCTTCCTGATAGGTATTTCTTAACTGACGGTTTTATAAGCTTCTTTCCCTCTATATATATTC
>JABFSP010000346.1 GCA_013140565.1 Ignavibacteria bacterium | reverse complement strand
AAACCCCCATTGTAGATTATTAACGACCCAAAGTAAAGGTTGAATCAGAATTTTATTGAATCTTGAAGTTAATATTCCCCCCTTCGTATGAAGGGGGGGCGGGATTTGCAATATACTTCAATCGATGATTGAACATTTACTCTATTCAGCTCATATTATTAACGGGGGGTTTGTTTTTGATTCTTATCTCAACCCTTCTCTTTTCTACTATATTAAAACATTTATCCTTATTTTTGAAGATCATGAAAAAGTTTATACTCGCATTACTTCTGCTGCTGCCGGTTACTATATTATCGCAGGAACCAACATTCACAATATTAAGTATTGCCGCACACCCGGATGATGAAGACGGAGCAACACTTGCCTATTACAGGTACCTTTACGGTTACGATGCCTACACAGTATTCTATACCCGAGGAGAGGGCGGTCAAAATGAAATTGGTCCCGAGCTTAACGACAAGCTTGGCAAATTACGCGAACAGGAATGTTATGATGCGGCAAAAATTCAGGGATCTAAAGCATATTTTCTGGGTGAGCTTGATTTCGGTTTTTCCAAAACCGCGAAGGAAACATTTAAAATTTGGGGCGGTGAAGATTCAGTTTTGGCGCGAATTGTTTATATGATAAGGGTGCTCAGACCCGACGTAGTAATCTCAAATCGCGATACAATTACAACTAAACCCGGCCGCCAGCACGGTCACCACCAGGTTTGCGGCATAACGATATTTGAAGCCTTTGATAAGGCCGCTGATTACCGCTACCACCCTGAGCAGCTTGTGAACGGTATAGAACCCTGGCAGATCAAAAAGCTTTTCTTCCGCTCGTTTGATTCAACAAAAACTGATCTTTATAAACTGGATATTTCAAAAAAGATATCTGACGGAAAAACGACTATTGCGGAAATATCACGTGATGCGCTTTTTCAGCATAAAACGCAGGGCATGGATAAGGTCTCTAAGGATAGCCCGTTCTTCTTCGGCAACAGATTCTATCAACTGGTAAGGAGCGACGGAATGTACCCGCTTGAAGGTGATGACCTTTATTCTGGTCTTACACATAATATGAAATGGAATACTTCAATGCTGAGATCATATCAAACGCAGTATAATTACCGGTCTGTTTCAACTGAAGACAGTCTGAAGATACTGAAAGAAGTTGAAGTGGCAAAGTACAGAAGAATTGGATTAGTTAAGACTTATGATAATACGATCGAAAATATTCTGAAAACTTTTGATATTCAATATGATACTCTAAGCCCTCTGGCGGTTGAGGTTTGGGACCTGAACAGATATTCTACCATTATTCTGGATATAAGGGCTTACTTAAACAGACCCGATGTGGTTAAATTCAATAAAAGATTCCTGAAATATGCCGAAGGCGGGGGTAACCTGATTTGTTTTTATAATAAGCCGCAGGATTGGAACGAAAAAGGTGATCTGGCTCCGTACCCGATCTATATTTCAAGTGAACGTGTAACAGAAGAAGATGCTGAAGTAAAAGTACTGGTACCAGATCATATTTTTTTCAATAAGCCTAATATAATAAATGATTCCGACTGGACAGGGTGGATACAGGAACGAAATATCTATCTGCCATCTGATATTCCCGGAACAAATATTAAAACATCCTCTGAATATCAAAGATTGCTTGCAATGCAGGATGAAAATGATCCCGTACCGCCAACATCATTATTGTATGCAGGCTACAAATACGGAACATATACTTACTGTTCGCTTGCATTGTACAGGCAGTTGAAAATTTTCCATAAAGGGGCGCTAAAGCTGTTTATGAATATGATATCACAAAAAACTGATGACCAGCGTAATATTGAAGGTATGCAATAATGCAAACCGATAACAAAGCCGATAAACAGCTTGTAAGAGGTGTCTCACTGAAAGGCGCCACCGCGCTTAATATGATAGATATGATTGGCGTGGGTCCTTTCATAACTATCCCGTTAATTGTTGCAGCAATGGGCGGACCCCAGGCAATGATTGGCTGGATAATCGGCGCGATTATCTGCCTGAGCGATGGCCTTGTTTGGGCTGAGCTTGGCGCGGCTATGCCGCATGCGGGCGGTTCATACAACTACCTGAAAGAAATCTACGGCAAAGATAGCTTCGGCAAACTTGTTTCGTTCTTATTCATATTTCAGCTTACGTTCTCCGCGCCGCTCTCGATGGCTTCCGGGTGTGTTGGACTCGCAATGTATGCAAGTTATATTTTCCCGGGGCTGAACTCTACATATTTTAATTACGACCTGAATCTGCCTTTGCCTTTGCTTGGCTCACTTGAAGCTGCTATCACCCTGAATAACGGAACATTTGTCGCAATAGGAGTAGTTCTTCTGGCTGTATTTATGCTTTACCGAAAGGTTGCGTTCATAAGCAAATTCTCTCAATTCCTTTGGGGTGGTGTTATAATTACTGTTGTATGGATAATTATATCCGGTATCACAAATTTTGACCCGAAGCTGGCATTTGATTTTCCGCCCAATGCGTTTCATATTGATTCAGCCTTTTTCCTGGGACTCGGCTCAGCAATGCTGATTGCCTTGTATGATTACTGGGGCTATTACAATGTTAATTTCTTCGGCGGGGAAGTGCAGAATCCGACACGCAATATTCCGCGCGCAATTATTTATTCTATCTTAGCCGTTGCCGGATTATATATTGTAATGAATATTGCCATACTCGGCGTTTTGCCATGGCAGGAAGTAAGCGAAACAGCAGGAAGCGATGCGAGGAAATATATTGTTTCGGTATTCATGCAGAAGATTTACGGCACATGGGCAGGCAATTTGGTTACTTTGCTTGTAGTGTGGACCGCTTTCGCCTCAGTGTTCTCTTTGCTTATGGGTTACTCAAGGGTTCCCTATGCCGCAGCAGTTGAAGGTGATTACTTCAAGGTATTTTCGAAGGTTCACCCAAAACATAAATTCCCGCATGTATCATTGCTTATTTTAGGGGGAGTAGCCATTTGCTTCTGCTTCCTGAAGCTCAGAGATATTATTGCCGCTCTTGTTGTTATCAGGCTGATGGTTCAGTTTTTGGCGCAGACAATAGGTGTAATTTACTTCCGGATCAAAAATCCGCAGCACTCCAGGCCATTCAGAATGTGGCTTTACCCACTGCCTGCAATACTGGCTTTTATTGGATTTGTTTACGTGCTTTTCTCCCGGCAGAACTTCCAGAAAGAAATTAAATATGCAATTGTGTTATTGGTGGTAGGGTCGGTAATCTACATGTGGCGTGCATGGCGGAAGAAACAGTGGCCGTTTAAACAATTATCAATTGGCAATTAACAATGAGCAATTATATTAATTATTGCTTATTACTCATTGTTCATTGATAATTTCTAAAAGAACCATTTCTTTTTCTTTTCCTTCACTTCAACCCAAACCTCATCATTTTCAATTTTAACTTCGTAGGTATCGAGTGTTGCGCTGAGTCCTTTGCACTCCGGCGGTACTTTGCCTGTTTTCAGGCTGAACTGCCAGCCGTGTATAGGACATGCAACATAAAGCGCTTCATCAAGATAGCCCTCATTTATTACATTTGACTGGTTGTGGGGGCAGACATTTGATACAGCATATATCTTTTCCGCAACCCTGAATACGGCAATATCGGTATCCTCGGCAATAGTAAATTTCTTCCCGCGCCTGTTGGGCAGGTCACTTACTTTGCATATTTTTTTGTAGTTGGTCTCTTTCATGTGTCATTCTGAGGAGCGAAGCGACGAAGAATCTATTTGGAAATAATGTTTTGGGTTTGTTGTCTATGAAAAGGAAAAAATTGAATGTACTAAATTGCAACTGGTGGATAGATTGCTTTCTTAGTCATTTTTCAATTATGTTTCAGCCTCTTCATTGATTTCTTTAACTCTGCTGTTGTCATAATATTACTTTAATTTATTTATTTAATATAATAACAATTTAGCGTTTATTTAATTCCATTTTATCGGTTACCGCAAAGCCACGCTCGGTCTGCTGAACCCGGCAGGTCTCAGTAAATGCATCATGCTCAAAAAAGAGTATCCAGTTTTCTTTAACGATTTGCGGCAGGAATTTTTTCTTTTCATCAAGTGTGGTCAAAGGGAATAAATCATATCCCATAATATAGGGCAGGGGAATGTGAGACGTCATCGGGAAAAGATCAGCGGTAAAAAGCAGAGTATTATCATCATCCTTTATTTTTACAAGCTGCATAAACGGAGTATGTCCGCTTACTGTATGAAGTGAAATTATTTCATCAAATTTTGAATCACCCTCATACAATTTTAACACTCCTTTTTTCTGCAGCAGGTCGTAATTTTCAGGCATAAAGCTTGCTTTATCGCGCTCGCTGGGATTCTGTCCCCACTCCCAGTGCTTTTTCTGCAGATGATGAACTGCATTAGGGAATGCAAGTTCAATTTCTCCATTTTCAGCAATTTTAGTTGAACCGCCGGCATGATCAAAGTGCAAATGGGTCAATATTACATCCGTGATATCTTCAGGTTTCAAATTATGCTTTTTAAGTGCATCTTCAAGGGTAAATTTGGAGTGATCCATGCTGTATATTGCGTTCAATTTATCACTTAATTTATAGCCTGCACCATTATCAATAATTATCTTTTTACCATTTCCAACAAGAAGCAGTGAGCGCATGCACATATCAATTCTGTTGTTATCATCTGCGGGATTGGTTTTTGACCATAGCGGCTTTGGTACAACGCCGAACATCGCGCCGCCATCCAGCCTGAATAAACCCGTTTGTATTGAATGTAATTCGTAATTTCCGATTTTCATGCTTCAATCCTGTACGAAGTGCCACGCCTTAATCCCGTGTAACGGGAGGAAGGAAGGTCTCATTCGTTGCTCGTTAATTTTTGATTTTGAAATTATTTTTTAATTTCTCGCAAAGTCGCCAAGTCGCAAAGGGCTTAATTCTATTAAAACTAAAGTTAATTGAAAATTGTCAATTGTCAATTGCTATAAACCAATTTCAGCTTCAATCTTTGCCAGTTTCTTCGATTCTTCCGACCATTTGTGATAAAGATCGTTTAGCCTCTCTTTAGCTGTCTTATACTCTGTTGTTTTCTGTGCGGAATTGTGATGATCCTTAAAGAAATCCGGATGCGCCATTTCTTTTTCTATAGCACCTGTCTTTTCTTCCAGCACTTTTATCTCTTTTTCCAGCTTATGAATGCTGTCTTTCAAAGGCTTAGCATGCTTGTATATCTTATTGCGCTGTTCAGCCTCTATTCTTTTCTGTTCCTTGGTTTTCTTCTGTCTTGGTGCGCCGTTAAGCTCTCCGTTTGTTGATTCTTTCTTTACCTGCTTAATCTGGCTTATGCCCGCTTTTTCTTCTTCAAGTTTATCAATGTAATAAGTGCAATTACCAAGATAAGTCTTAACATTCTTATTCTTTACTTCAATTATTTTTGTTACAATGCCATCAAGGAATTCCCTGTCATGGGAAATTATAAGTATCGTTCCACCGTAATTATGCAGCGCCGTCATCAGCACCTGCTTACTGTTCATATCTAAGTGATTTGTCGGCTCATCGAGTATTAAAAAATTGCTGGATTTAAGCAGCATGCGCGCAAGCGCGAGACGTGATTTTTCACCTCCCGAAAGCACTGCTACCTGCTTGAATACATCATCACCGCGGAATAAAAAGCTGCCAAGTATGGTCCTCAATTGTTTGCGAACATCACCCGTTGCAACTGCGTCCAGAGTGCCAAGAACATCTGTCGCGGGGTCAAGTGTATCTGCCTGGTGCTGGGAGTAATATTCCAGGTCAACCTGGAAACCAAGTTTCCGTGTTCCTTCCTGAAATTCCTCTGTGCCGCGAATAATTCTTGCTAAGGTTGATTTACCCGCTCCGTTTACTCCAACCAGCCCTATTTTTTCACCTCGCTCAAGTTCTAAATTCAGGTCCTTTAGCACAAGGTTATCGCCATAGCTCTTCGAAACATTCTTAAGCTCAAAAACTTTTCTGCCGCTGTGAGTTGCAGGAGGAAAGTTGAAATGAATAGCTGTTTCTTCATCTTCAATTTCTATCCTTTCAACCTTATCAAGCATTTTAATTCTGCTTTGTACGCTTGTTGCCTTGGATGCTTTTGAACGGAACCGCGTTATGAACTTTTCCTGCTGCTTTAAATATTTCTGCTGGTTTTCGTAACTCTTAAAGAGCAGGTCTTTTCTTATATCACGCTCCTGCACATAATATGAATAGTTACCTTTGTATATTGTAACCTTGCCTGCGTAAATTTCAATTGTTTTGTTTGTGATCGTATCAAGGAATTTCCTGTCATGCGATACAAGAATTATCGCTCCTTCGTAAGACTTCAGGAAGGCTTCAACCCAAATAAGCGATTCAATATCAAGATGGTTCGTAGGTTCATCAAGCAGCAATACCGATGGCTGCTTAAGCAGCAGCTTCGCTAGAGCAATGCGCATTTGCCAGCCGCCCGAAAATTCATCGGTCAGCCTGTCAAAATCCTTTGAATGAAATCCTAAGCCTTCAAGTATTTTTTCAATGTTCGATTTTATCCTGAACCCGTCCAGCAATTCAAACTTATGCTGAAGTTCACCGTAGGTTTCAACAAGGTCCATGTAATCATCCGATGTATGGTCAGGGTGAATTTCAAGCTCTTTGTGAACCTGGTCAATTTCATCTTTCAGGGCTGAAATATCGCCAACACCTGAATAAACCTCTTCATAAATGGTTTTGCCCAGGAATGTAATGCCATCCTGAGGCAGGTAGCCGATGGTTGTGTGCTTGGAAACGGCAATTTCGCCCTTATCTGACTCGATTTGGCCATTAATTACCTTTAGCAGGGTCGATTTACCCGCCCCGTTTGAGCCCACAAGCCCTATTCTATCCTTTGGATTTACTATAAAGGACAGGTTTTCGAACAGCTTTTTGGAGCCGAATTGTACTGTTATATCTGAGACTGATAGCATATAGACGTAATTTAACCTTAATACTTTTAACTTTCAGTAAACTTATTTTTCTCACATTTATGGGAACAAATTACATTATTTTACATATAAATAAGTAAGAAAGTTCAGAAACAAAGTTATTTACTTTACAAAAAAAGATTCTAAAGGAGAATTACCATGTTAAATATCACGAAAAAAATTATGCTGCTTGCCGTGCTTCTGGCAATAATGATCCCATCAATATCATTTTCACAGAATGATAATGATGATTTCAATATGTCATACAGTGTTTACAGCAATAATATGTACGCATCAGGTGATGACGTTACAATAAATGTTTATGCTTACTACCTGCGCAAAAACGCGGAGTTCAATTTTAAAATATATAAAATAAATGATATTGAAGGATTTTTTTCAAGGCAGACCTCCAATTATCAGATTGACGTTTTGAGTAAAGACAGTTTAAACCTTCTTGGCTTATGCGATGAAGTTGACAGCTTTAATAAACGCATGAAGGTGGAGGGCGATAACGATTATTATTACAGCTATGAAACCATCACTTACAAACCCAAACAAAAGGGTGCGTTTGTTGTAAGAGTAGCTTATAAAAATAAAGTTGCCTATACCGGATTCTTTGTTACCGATATTGGTACAATTACCGAAGCATCCAACAACGCGTTATTGGCTTATACAGTTGACAGGAAATCAGGCGAGCCTTTAAGTGATGTTGACCTTTCATTTTTTATGGGACAGAGAAAAATTGGTGTTGGTAAAACAATGCGCGGTTTGTTCTATAAAGATGTAAACCAGGAAGATAGAGACTATGCTGCTGCAAACAACGTTGCTTACCCGCTTATTATCGGAAGAAAAGGCGATGATATCGCCGTATCAGATCCGTACCTGTATTTTGGTTATGGCGCAAATATGTACAGCGTTTATATTTATCCAAGCCAGCCTGTTTACAGACCCAAATCAATTGTTGAGTTCAAAGGCGTTATACGTAAAGCAAATAATACAGGATTTGAAAATTACCCCGAAAAAGATCTTACCGTGCGAATTAAAGATTCACGCGGAGCGGAAGTCTCAAAGCAGGTGTTAAGAACAAACTCCAACGGAAGTTTTTCCGGTACATACGAAATAGAAGAGAACGCTGCGCTGGGTGATTATTACATTTACGCTGAGCTTGAAAAGGGTCAGCAGTACACCGGTACTTTTGCTGTTGATGAATACAAAAAACCCGAATACAAAGTAGGCATTACTCTTGATAAAGATCAGTACCTGGATGGCGAGAGCATTAAAGGAGTTGTAGACGCCGACTATTATTTCGGTTCGCCTGTTCAGGATGCCGAAGTAGAGTATAATGTATACAAAAAAACATTTTACAAACCATGGTGGTACTTCAGTGAATACAAATGGTGGTATGAAGATTATTACGCTACACAGGATGATAACCAGAAATATAATGATGCTGATTTTATCTTCAGCGGAAAAGGTAAGCTGGATAAAGAAGGCAGGTTTGATTTTGATTATGCAATTAAGGAAGATTTTAAATCCAAATACAATAACTGGTGGTATTGGGATAGGGAAGCAAGTTATGAAAGTGATTTTATGTATATCATTCAGGCAAAAGTTACAGATAAATCCAGAAGGGAAATTTCTTCAACAAAGACAGTTTATGTTACCAGGTCAGATTTCTTCATGACATCTAAGGTTGATAAGTATATGTACAAGCCAGATGAAAAGGTAAATGTTGAAGTACGTGCAATGGATTTTGCCGAAAAACCAAAACAGGTTAACTTTGAAGCTGTTGTAAACAGGCTTACATGGACAGGCTACCCTGATTACAAGCAGAACAAAGATTATGTTACAACCGTAAAAGGCAGCACAAATGATAAAGGAATTGGAAATGTAAGTTTTGATGCCGCAGGCGAAGGATATTATTCAATTGAAATAAATTCCTACGATAGCCGCGGAAAAAAAGTGACCGATAATACTTATTGCTATGTTTCAAAAGGTGATATGTGGTGGTGGTATAATGAATCAGGCACAGTACAGATATTTCCCGATAAGGACAGCTATAAACCCGGCGAAATCTGCAAAGCGCTGATAGTAACTACAACGCCCGGGGCAAATGTGCTCATTACAACGCAGAATGATAATATTTTAACTTATAACGTAGAAAAAATTGAGGGTACCTCTAAGCTTATTGAAATTCCCGTAGGCGCTAACTCGAGTCCGAATTTTTATATAACCGCAGCTTACGTAAATAACGGGCAATTTTATTCCGCAAGCAAATCAGTGATGGTAATGCCGGAAGAAAAATTCCTTACGGTTAATATTGCAACCGATAAAACATCATATAAGCCCAAGGATGACGGTACAGTGATGATAAAGGTCACAGATGCAGCCGGGAATCCCGTGCAGAATGCTGAAGTATCGCTTGGTGTAATTGATGAGAGCATTTACGCGATAAAACCCGATAACACCAAGGATATAAAGAACTTTTTCTATGCCCCCAAGTGGAATACGGTAAGTATTCATTACAGTAATGCATATTCATATTACAGCTATTCAAGGTTCATAACAATTTATGAAAGATTTGATGTAAAATCACTTAAAGAAGGTGAGCTTGGCACTATCAAAGGTAAGCTTACCGATAAAAACGGTAACGCCATTGCGTATGCTACTATTGTCATTGATGGTGATTTTGTAGCGGCTACTACCTCTGATGATGGTACGTATGAGTTTAAATTACCCGAAGGCAGTTATACTATCGGTGTAGTACAGCAAAAGAAATCAAATGAAAGCGAAAAGGAACTGAAGGTTGTGAAAGGGCAAGTACGGGAAGTTAATTTAAAAAGCGGATCGAATGGATTGGTGCTTGATGCTGTTACACAACAAAGTGAACAGACTATATTAAGCGGTCAGTTGAATCTTCGCAGTGGCAAGATGGATGATATGCAGAAAGTTACAGAGAACGCACCAAAGAGCGAAACAAAAAAGATGAAGCAATCTCTTGATGGCGACGGTTTCTTTGACAGTAAAGATAAATCAGGGATAGAACTGGGTAAAAATCAGGATGAATTTGTTGAAGCTGAAGTACGAAGTGATTTCCGTGATGCGATTTACTGGAATCCTTCAGTCATGACCGATGCAAGCGGGTATGCAACCGTTCAATTTAAATTTCCTGATAACTTGACATCCTGGACTCTTACTTCAAGGGTAATAACTGGCGATACGAAAGTCGGACAGCAAGTTAATACTGTAATAACACGCAAAGATCTGCTGGTAAGAATGGAAACACCGCGTTTCCTTCAGCAGGAAGATGAAGTAACAATTTCTACTATCATACATAACTATCTTGAAACCGAAAAGACTACAAAGCTTACCTTTAAAGCTGAAAATGTAGAAGTTATTGGTGATGCAGGTGAACAGACTATCACAATGGGTAAGAATGAAGAAAAACGTATTGACTGGAAGATAAAGGTTACAAATCCAAACGGATTTGCTAAACTTACAGCAACAGCTTTGACCAATGAGGAATCAGACGCTGTTGAAATAAAAATTCCCCTTCAGCCACATGGTTTGCAGCTTGCAAATTACCAGGCAATGGATATTTCTGACCCTGAAAAAACCGATTACAAATTTGTAAATATACCGGAATACACTGATCTGCGGAGCACTAAGCTGACGCTTAATGTCGCGCCATCATTGGCAGCAACAATGCTTGGCGCGCTTGATGAGCTTGTTGGTTATCCGTACGGATGTGTTGAGCAGACCATGAGCCGCTTCCTGCCGACAGTTATTGTAGCAAATGCATTCAAGGATCTTAACGCACCGATCAGCGAAGCTACGCAAAAAGACCTTCCCAAGATGGTTGATGCCGGATATAACAGGTTATACTCAATGCAGCATTATGATGGCGGTTGGGGCTGGTGGACAAATGATCAGTCACACCCATTCATGACATCTTATGTAATATACGGATTAACGCTTGGAGATAAAGCTGGCTACCCGGTAAAAAAAGATGTGCTGAGCAAGGGAATTACAGCGATAAAAACACAGCTTAAAGACAAAAATATTGATGCTACAACAAGAGCTTATATGCTTTATTCACTTTCGTTTGCTGATAACAAAGATACTAAGCTGTTCGAAGAGCAGTTCCAGATACTCAGCGAAACTGAAATGAACGATTATTCAATAGCTCTGCTTTCAATGGCGGCAAGAAACGTTGGCAATACAGCCGCTGCGGAAAAATATGCAAAGATGCTGATTTCGCATGTGCAGGATATGGGCGAATCCGGTTCATACTGGGGCGGAAAGACTTTCCACTACACATGGCAGGATGATAAAGTGCAGACAACCGCTATGGCTGTAAAGGCATTGCTTATGGATCCGGTAAGCCTTAAAGATAACCCCGAGCTAATGAACAAAGCTGTTCGCTGGCTGATGCAGCAGCGTCAGGGCGGCGGATGGTGGAACACTCAGTCAACTGCTTTCATTATTTACGCAATGGTTGATTATCTTAAAACATCAAAAGAACTTGAACCTGATTACAGTGTGAAGATATCTGTTAATGGTGAACTGATACTTGATAAGAAAATGACAAAAGCCGATGTGTTTGAAAAGGACCTGAAGTTTGTTATTGATGGTTCCAAGCTTAAAACCGGACAGAATGATATCAAAATTGAAAAATCAGGCGCAGGTAAGGTATATGTATCAAGTGACCTGAGATATTACACCAGTGAGGGAGTTATACAGCCGCGCGAGAATGGATTCAGGGTACACAAAGAATACTTTAAACTTGAGAAATATTCAAAGCATAATGATGAAAAGATAATTTATCAGAAACGCTATTTTGGAGGTGAAGTTAAATCAGGTGATGAAATACTTGTTAAGGTCAGAGTTGAAGCAAAGGATAAAGACCTGCAGTATTTTATGCTCGAAGACCCGATTCCTGCAGGTTGCGAAGTGATAAAGGATGACTGGGCTTATACAATTGAAGAGGAAAAGGATTACACAGGGTATGATTATTACTGGTGGAGATGGTGGTATGCCGATAAAGATATCCGCGATAACCGCGTGACTTTCTTCGCAACATACCTGTATGGCGATTCATATGAGTTCACATACATAATGCGCGCACAGATACCGGGAAAGTATAATGTAATTCCCGCAACGGGAATGCTGATGTACTATCCGGATGTTCGCGGCTCAAGCGAAGAAATAAGAATTGAAATAACGGATTAATCACTATTCATCCGATGACTTCTGCTCATCGGATGAATGTTTTATTGCAGAATTTAAACAAAACAAGGGGCTTTGTGCCCCTTGTTCATTAATAATTGTATAGCAGAGTCTCCTTTAAAGTTACTCTGCTTTCTTATTTACTTTTAACATTTCGATTATTCATAAGTTATCCGTATTTTTGAAAATTAAAATATAATTTAAAGGCTTAATTATGAATGGAACATTACATCACGTTGAAATTTATGTATCTGACCTTAACAAAACCATAGCGTTTTGGAAATGGCTGCTCACTGAAAAGTTTTCTTACGTAATAACCCAAAAATGGGATTTCGGCATTAGTTTTTCACTCGGCGATACATACCTGGTATTTGTGCAGACCGAAGAAAAGTATCTTAAACAGTCCTTTAACAGAAAAAATACAGGATTAAATCATTTGGCGTTTCACTCGGATTCTAAGGAATTTATTGATGATCTTACACTTGAATTGAAGGGTAAGGGTGTTAACATCCTCTATCCGGATAAACATCCGTATGCGGGAGGTGAAGATTATTATGCAGTTTTTTTTGAAGATCCTGACAGATTCAAAGTTGAAGTTGTATTAACAGAAAATTAACAAATTGAAGATAATTTTTTGAGACTTTTCCCCTTGACATGTAACCATTCAGTTACGTATATTTGTAACCAAATAGTTACATATAAATCAAACATTAAATAGTATGAGATCAGAACCGTTAATAAAAGAAATTACATTAAACGCCCCAATTTCAAAAGTATGGGAAGCCATTACTGATTAAGAGCAAATGAAAAAGTGGTATTTTGATCTCTCAGAATTCAGACCTGAAGTTGGATTTGAATTTCAGTTTGAAGGCGGTGATGCAAACAAATCCTACCTTCACTTATGCAAAGTAACAGAGGTCATTGAAGGCAGAAAATTGACTTATAGCTGGCGTTATGACGGATATGAAGGGAATTCTTTTGTTACATGGGAGCTCTTTGATGAAAATGGTAAAACAAGGCTTAAGCTTACTCATGCCGGACTTGAAACTTTTCCCGAAAGCAATCCTGATCTTGCAAGAAAGAATTTCGAAATGGGATGGGATGAGATCATAGGTAAATCGCTGGTGAACTATCTGGAAAATAAAAATTAAATTACACTAAAAATATGAGTAATACAAATAGTGTATTTTCTGCGCTGGCTGATGAGAACAGGAGAAAAATAATCGTAATGCTCTCGCGTGAGAGCATGAATGTAAATGCGATAGCGGAAAAATTCAGGATTTCCCGTCCGGCAATTTCGAAGCACTTGCGGATACTTGAAAACTCAAAACTTGTCAGTCAGGTTAAAGAGGGCAGGGAGCGGTATTACAGCTTTAACCCGAAACAAATGAATGCCGCGATTGACTGGTTTAAATTCTATGATATGTTCTGGGATAACAAACTGAATGCATTAAAGAAGTTTATAGAAAAAACTCAGGGGAGCTAACAAATTATATGAACAAGGGGCTGCAAGCCCCTTGTTCAAACTTCCTCTTCACTTCTTCGGTTCCAGACCCGGATTTCCCGTATCAAGTACAAATTTCCAGTTACCATGCTTATCTTTTTTCCAAATTGATACGTATGTGCCGCGGCTGGACTTTTCAACACCCTTTTCATCCTTGAAAACCGCTGTGTATAAGCCGTAAGTATATCCCATTTCCCCTGAAGTGCTGATATCCGCGTACAGCGGTTCCCACGTTAACTGGAAATTACTATCGCCATCTTCCATAAACTTTTTAACAGCATCATAACCCACAACAGGCATCATAAACGGTCTTAACAGAACCCCGTTTTCAGCAGTGTAAGCAATAAAAGCCTCCTTAACTCCTTTTTCTCTGGAAAGATTTGAAAATTCAATATCCGCTTTTATTAAAGCATCAGTATTCGAACCCTGTGCAAGTATATTCATACAAATAATTGAAGGCAATAAAATTAAGTATTTTATCATGGTTTTATGGTTATTTACAGATTAGACATGCACAGAAAGGGGAGTGTGACAATGGGGTCCTTCCTCCTTCGGAGTAAGGTTTCGTCCGGCTTTGGCGGACTCAACAACTATCAATTATCAACTGTCAATTGTAAACTACAAACTATTCGCTTATCACTTCATCCTTTATGCCATACTGCTGCTGAGCCATTCTTTGTTTTTTGGTTTTAGATACAACCATGAGTAAAATCGGGAAATCAAGCATGAACGCAAAGCCTACGATCAGCAATATGAATGAAGTCAGGTGATTTTCGAAAAAACCTTTAACCTGTGACTGGGCGGGATCTTTGGGGTAATAATATACTTCATGCACTTCACCTTCATTGTAGCCCAGCTCACTTTCTGAAGCGTCATATTCAACATAATACACAAAAGGTTTGTAATTACCGTTAACTTCAGTGAAAGTTACATTTGCTTTGCCAAGTCTTTTTTCTTCAATTGAAGAAACTTTGCAGGTTATGAGTTTACACTCTTTAAGAAATGCATCTTCCTTCTGGTAGAAATAGACACCGAGTATCACCAGTACAACTGATACTGAGAGCATTCCGAATGCTACATATTTTAATACCTGGGGAGCGTTATTATTTGCCGCCATAAAATTACTTTATTTTACTTTCAATTAATTCTGCTTTCTTTGCGAACTTCATCAGCAGCGGAGCTGCTATAAATGAACATACCCCGATAAATCCGAATATTGCGGGGATCATTACATCGCCGCCCATGCTATCGCGCGAAATGAAAAATATCAGCGCAAGCGCAAGGAAAATCGTAGCCGAAAGCATCTCCAGCAGCGCGAATATTTTCAGGAATTTTGATTTAGGCATTTACAAATATAATTAAAAAATAATTTTCTAAAACCTTTCCAAATTCCGCTTCCAGCCCTTATACTTTGTGCGCTTAACAGGGGAGTCAGCAAATGTTTCAGCAAACTGCTCTTCTGTAAATTCTATAGCCCCCTCCTTAGTAAGGGGGAGAAGTTCTGGTTTTGGATAGAAGCCCTTTTCCTCTGTCACATGATTATACTTCGGCGAGTTAAACGGACACACATCCTGACAAACATCACAGCCAAAAATCCAGCCGTCTAAGTCAATATCAGCAGGGATCTCGCCGCGATTTTCAATCGTCTGATATGATATGCATTTATTTGCATTAACAACATACTCGCTTTCAATAGCGCCTGTTGGACAGGCGGAAATGCAAAGCGTACAGCTTCCGCACATATCTTCAATTGGTGTATCGTAGGTACCAAAATCAATATTCGTGATAATTTCACTCAGGAAAAACCATGAGCCGTAATCGGGATTAATAATATTAGTATGTTTACCCATCCAGCCAATTCCGGCACGCTGAGCCCATACTTTATCCATCACGGGACCATCATCAACGTATGCTCTGCATAAGACCCCCTCGTCCTTCGGACACTCCCCCTTAGTAAGGGGGAGACGATCCAAAGCCCCCTCCTTAGTAAGGAGGGGGTTGGGGGAGGTCTTACTAATAAACTCACACAACTCCTTCAGCTTCTTCTTTAAGATCTTGTGATAATCCTTACCCCATGCATATCGTGAGATTTTTGGTTTGCTTTCATCATGCTCAAATGGTGTGTAATAATTGTATGCAAGCGAAATTACGCTTTTTGCTTCAGGCATTATCTGCCGGATGTCTTTTCGTTTATCAAACCCGCGTTCTATCCATGTCATTTCAGCCTGCTTGCCTTCATCCAGCCACTTGCGCAGCTTTTGAGATTCATCTTCAAGCACTTCGTACTTCGCGAATCCGCATGCAAAAAAGCCAAGCTCCTTGGCTTTTGATATGATTGAATTTCTGAATGATTGGTTTGTGATATTCATTTATAAGTTAATCAGAATCTTTGTCACCCTGAACTTGTTTCAGGGTCTGCTTTCCTACACGATAATCTTAATGTATGCAAACATCCCGCTTAAGCGGGACCGGAAAAACGCCGGGATGCAGAACCAAGTTAAGCATGACACGGTAAAAACATCATTCTCTCATATAATCCTTCAGTACCTCATAAGGATCAATTCCATCATACCAGCCCGCAGAAAGGTCATCCCAATTTCTGTTTACGCTTTCAATCAAATTCAGTTTCCAATCTCTGTGCCAATTCTTAAGTTGTTTCTCTCTCTGAATTGCAGCTTCTATTGAGTCAGTCCACTCGAAATATACAAGTTTATCGATTTTATATTTGTTTGAAAATCCTTTGTTAACTCCATATTTATGCTGCAGAACTCTTATATGAATATTATTGGTAACACCTGTATATAATGTCTTTGAAATATTTGTCATTATATACACGTAATAATCATTATTGGCCATGCATTTAAAATAATATATGTAAAGGGATAATTCAAGATTAGAAAAAAACTAGATTAATTTACGTAACTGTGAACGAGTTTGATGGTCAGTTGTCTTGCTTGTTAATTCTAAAGTATGCAGGCAGATGCTGAAACAAGTTCAGCATGACAATCTAATTTTTATTACGGATCCTTCTTAGGCGGGGGAGCGATCTTGATCGAGCGTACAACAGCATCAACCATTAACTGGTATTTTTCCATCATTGCCTGTGAGGCGAAATCAACATTCACCTGTATGTTCTTGGCTCCTGTTGGGTCCGTGAACAGGTAATACTTTGTCGAAAATTTCTTACCGCTGCCCTTGATAGGGTCGGTTACGTAACCAACTACCAGTGAATCATCCATCTGGAACGGATTCTTATATGTAGCTTTATTATACGCACTATGCTGCGGGTCATCTACCAAAAGGAACATATTAACTGCCCCCGGGTCTTCACTCAAGGAATCCGTAGCGAGAATTACCCCGTTAAATTCCTTCTGGTTCAGATTAACATCCCTGTTATCAAGCAGCTTCCAGCCTTTTGGAAAATTCACCATCAGGCCGATTTCATTCTTATCATATGTAGCTTTAAGCGAATCAGGTATCTGTATCCTGTTTGTATCTCTTGGGTTCTTGGTTAAGTTTGAATCGTTCTTAATTTTATTTGTATCGTTTAACTTACTTAAATTCGTGTCCTTCGGTGTATTATCAATCGGCCGCTTTATGTTAGGCGTAATGTTCTTCTTCTGTATCTTAGGTCTAACATCCTTTGTGTTATCCTTAATTTCCTGTTCTTCAAGAAGCTTTTGTTCGTCTTCCTTTATCTTATCGATATCGGGCGGATCGAACTTGGGCATTTCGAGGTCTTCAACTACAACAATACGCTGATTATTCTCGCCGTTAGGTTTTTCTTCCTTTGGTACAAGGGCCTGATACATAACAAATAAAAGAAAGAAATGAAATATTATTGAACCGATGAGTCCTTTACGTGTGTTGGGCTGGTATAAACCTTTCAGAGTTAAGAAACCCGTTCCGGGTTTTGTTGACAGATTATATATCTCATCAAGGGTAAGTTCCGGCGGTGCAGCAGGGGTTGATTCAATTACCAGCGGCTTAATGTGATCCTGAACATTGATGCTCTTTTGCTCATCGGTTGTGACCGTGGGTTTTTCCTGTACATTATTTACGCCATCTTCAAGTTCCTTGGTTGTGACTTTTTCAATAGTCTCAATTCCAAGATCGGGCCTGCCCAAGATCTCGGTTTTTTCACCGGTCTTAACTTCAACAATTGTTGCGGGTTTTTCAAAAGTGTAATCCTTCTTGCTGCGGAATTCAGAACAAATTGCAATTGTTATATCGGCAAAACGGCTTTCAACCACAACATTGGGGTGTGAGCATGTATTGCGTATTGCACCATGTTGATTTGAGCTGTTAAAGATACAGTCAATATTGATACATCTTATAAACTTGGTGTTTTGGTGCGATTTATCGCCTTTTCCAGAATTATGTGTAATTTCTTTATCTTTCAATAAAACCTGTTTACTAATTAAATCATATTTAGCTCATTTATGTTT
>JABFSP010000130.1 GCA_013140565.1 Ignavibacteria bacterium | reverse complement strand
GCGAAAATCTATGATAATTGTGTAAATGTTTGTATCCAGTCTTTACCGCGAATGCGGGAAACTCTATTTCGAAAGAATGATATAGCTAAATTAGTTTATTAAAAGCACTTATCGGTTTGGTTCTATAGAAACTAGCTCATATCATTACCAGAGATCCCCGCGTACGCGGGGATTGTATGGAAAAGATTCGTATAGTACAAAAACTCAATTTTACCGTTAACCTGGTTCTTCTCAAATATCTCATTTAACTCAGCAAGCATTGGTTCATATAACGGACTATCATATTGCGGAGTGTATGATGATGAGAGCAGCCTGCCGGTTACACCGGCGAGATCGAAAACCTGCTTATTCGGGAAAGTCTTCTTTATGTACCTGTTTTTAAAGAATTCATTCAGCTTTTTTTCATCAATATTTTCATGTCTTACGTTTTTATAATCAGTGCCGTATTTCAGCAGCAGATTTTCGTAATCTATCAAAAACGGATTCCCATCAAGTATTCGTTCATTCCACATTAAACATATTTTGCCTGTGGGTTTTAGTATCCTTTCAAATTCAATTTTTGCTTTCTGAATATCAAACCAGTGGAAAGCCTGCGCGCATACAATGAGATCAATTGAGTTAGTTGGCAACCTTGTGTCTTCAGCAGATGCATTAATGCTTCTAAAATAACTGTAAGCTGAAAGTAATTTCTCCGCTGCTTCGCGCATTGCGTCGTTGGGTTCAACACCGTAAACAGTGTTGCCGTTCTCCAGTAATAGCTCCGCTGATATTCCCGTGCCGGAGCCGATATCTGCAATAATTGAATCAGATTTAAGAATACCCTCTGATTTCAGGTAATCTATCATTTCAGCAGGATAACCGGGTCGGTATTTGATATAATTTTCGACACGGTCACTAAAGCGGGTTGTGGAGTTAGACATTGAGTTTACTATTTCTCCAATAAATTTAAACTAGGGGAGTAATATGTTGTTCTCCAAAATTGAGCAGGGTTGATAAAGCCTGAAATCTCATTGCTGTAAATACTAATTGGCTTATTATCTTTACCGTTAATTTGTAATTCAGCCCGCAACTTTGTTTTATACCCACCAGAATATTTTGGAACAGAATACTTCCAATATTGCCTTGGGTTTATCTTAGTATCAACGTAACTCAAACCGCAAGAACTGTTGGGATAATTTTCAATTGATTTCCAGTTACCGTCTTTATCTTTTGCCTGCAATACCAAATACAAAGCTCCATCAACAGATGGAGCAGAAACCTGAAAATCGAGACCATTAATCAAATATAATGATATCCCTTCGAATTTGTTAAGAAAAATTGTCTTTTCATTTGTTAGCACTAACGAAATATTATCCTCAATATAATCAATGTCAATCAGTTCATCAATTAATTTATTTTCAATATGATTATATGAATAATACGAATTGCTTACAAATGACTGGATTCGGTAATCAATATTAAGTACAGAAGTATCTTTTTTGTGATATTTTTGAACCCAAATACATTTGCCCTTTCTATCATAATAAGAAGGTTTTCCGTTATCACTAACAAGAATTAATCCATTAACAAATCCCCTGGAATCAGCATCATCAAAAGCCGGATCATGAATAATTGTTCCATCAAAACTGCAAATTCCCATTTTGCTTAAATTTGCGCCATCACCAATTGGTACATAATTATCATTTTTATCTGTTAAATATTTTCTAAATAAGAAATACTCAGTCATGCGTGAATATTTATGGTTTTCAAAAAATGGTTCTTTAACAAAATTTAATGATGTATCAATGATACCATATTTCAATTCTTTTTTTGGATTTGTTTCACCTTTAAAATTATAAACGGAGGTATAAGATTTTTCCAGCTTGTTTCTTTCCCGAAAATAAAAAAAATGTGTACCACAAGGCTCACCGTATCTATTTATATATTTGTAAAGATCATTTGAATCCTTGATAGCAAATTTACCATTGACAAAAACATATTTTTGATTAGCATTCAAGTACTTAACAATTTCTCCCTGAATGTTCATTAAGTAATTAGCTTTGGTATCACCTTCAGTAGTAGATCCGTTGTTAAATAACTGGTATTCGTATTCTCTTATTGTAAATGTACTCTCAGCTGAAATCTCTTTTGACAGATCAAAACCAAAAACAGGCTCTTTTTTATAAATCAGTTCTCCCTGCCTGTTAATATATCCTTCCGCATATTTATCAAGCGTATTGATATTATCTATGTACCATTGTACATGCGAAAAGCCATTAACAAAGGGATCTATTTTTGTATATTTACCTGAATGAATAATTATTTTGCCACTTGTATCTACCGCTGTGTAATCAGGAATGTGTAATGTTCTGTTATATTTTTTTGCAATTGCAACACCTTCATCTCTGCTTTCTACCCTTTCATAAACAGTATCAAGTAGTAGTTTACCGGTTCTATTAATTGCACCCTGTTTTCTATAGGTCATGCTTACTATTGCTATTCCATTTTCAAAGTCAGATGCATCATTAAATATAAAATCGATTAATTGAATACCAGCTTTATCTATAAAATTAACTTTGCCATTTAAATAAATTTTTCCTAATCCGTTTTTGAAGGGTTCACAAAAATCATAAACCGGAGGGGAAATATATTTCCCTGTTTCATCAATATACCCGTAATATCCATTTTCTCTTACAGGAGCTAATCCTTCGGAAAATTCACCTGCTCCTTTATATTTTGGAGGGATAACAATTGTACCTGTTGAATCTATGTAACCATATAAACCATTTTCATAAATTCTGAATAATGGTTTATAGTTTTCCTGTGCAAACGTAAAATTGCCTGTTAATATAATTGTGAATAAGAGAAATCTCAGAGTTTTCATAACTGTGGAAGAATTTATCTAAAAGATAATATACAAAGCCAGATTTTTCAATTCATTAATTATTATGAATTTCCTGTTATATTTCCCAAATTTCAGCAATATTTGTAAGAATTATTGTCATTTTCTTTCATTTTTAGCTAAAATTTCAGGATCAATTAATGAATAACGAAGTACGAGTACGTTTTGCGCCATCACCAACGGGTTATCTGCATCTAGGCAGTCTGCGGACAGCCCTGTTTAACTATCTGTTTGCCAGACACCATAATGGCAAGTTTATTTTGCGTATCGAAGATACTGATCAATCACGAAAGGTTGAAGGCGCAGTTGAAAACCTGATAAATATACTGAATGAAATGGGCTTGAATTACGACGAGGGTCCGGGAGTTGGCGGTGAGTTTGGTCCGTACTTCCAGTCAGAGCGGCTGGATATATACAAAAAATATTGCGATGAGCTCTTGGCAAGCGGTCACGCTTATTACGCATTTGAAACCGCCGAAGAGCTGGATGAAATGCGCAAAGTGCAGCAAATGCAGGGAAAGCAGACAATGTATGACCGCAGGGCAAGGGTTCTAACTGAAAATGAAGTAAAAGAAAAATTAGCTTCGGGAGTTCCCTGCGTTATACGATTAAAAGTGCCATTGGATACTGAAATAAGATTCACTGATATTATCCGCGGGAATGTTAAGATTGATACTAACCTTGTGGATGATCAGGTATTGCTTAAGAGTGATGGTTTCCCGACATATCACTTAGCAAATGTAATTGATGACCATTTCATGAAAATCACCCATATAATACGCGGTGAAGAATGGCTTACATCAGTGCCTAAACACATAATACTTTACAATGCTTTTGGATGGGAAGTGCCGCAGATGGCACATGTACCGCTGATATTGAATCCGGATAAATCCAAGCTTTCAAAGCGGCAGGGTGATGTTGCAACTGAAGATTACTTAAAGAAGGGCTACCTGAAGGAAGCATTACTGAACTTTATGACATTGCTGGGGTGGAATCCCGGCGATGGGGAAGAAAAAGAAATATTCACCAAAGCTGAGCTTATTGAAAAATTCAGCATTGAGCGGGTTAATTCCGCTGGGGCAGTATTTAATGTTGAAAAGCTTAACTGGATGAACGGGGAGTATATCAAAAATTATGAAATTGATGCACTGGCAGAATTGATCATTCCATATTTAAATGCCGGAGGAATTGATACAAGCGATCTTGCAAAAACTAAGAGGGTAGTTTCAGCCATCAGGAATTACATAAATAAACTTGATGAATCAGTGGATGCAGCCAAAGTTTATTATAGCCAGGTAGGTCTGAACCCCGAACAAAATGAGGTAGTAAGCAGTGAAACTTCAAAACAGGTTTTTGCATTATTGCTATCAAAAATTGAGCAATTGCTTGAAATTACTACTGATAATTTTAAACCTGCTTTAAGTGAAGTTCAGAAGGAAACCGGGGTAAAGGGCAAAAACTTGTATATGCCTGTAAGGCTTGCCCTGACGGGCGAAGAACACGGTCCGGAGCTTGGTTTAATTGCCTATGTACTGGGCAAAGAAGAGGTATTGAAAAGATTGAAAGCATTTTTGTAAATTTGAGGAAATAGAAAATAATAATAAATAAATCCCTGATTAAGGG
>JABFSP010000058.1 GCA_013140565.1 Ignavibacteria bacterium | reverse complement strand
ACCTTAACAACTGCTTTTTTATCTTTCATTGGTTCATCTATCATTCAACCCGGCTGGTGAATATCATCAGGAAAGAATACAGCGAACATACCCTCATCAAGAATAATTGAACCCGATACGTAATTATAAAGAAGGTAATCTTTTTCAGTATCATATTCTTTGAAAACACCCTGTCCGCTGAAAAAAGAATAACCGATCTTCTCGGAGCCTGTTATAATATATTGAATATCAGCGTACACTCTGTGTGCTTCCGGATTGCTTTCATCAGACTTCTTCGTTTCATATGAGCTGATAATGATATATACATCTTCGCCTACAATTTCATGTTTACCTTCTGCAATGTTCTTCAGATCGCTTTCAAGCAGGAACCTGAATGCTTTAGCAAACCTGTTTGGAGCGGGAAAATATTTCGCATAATTTTCAATTTTATCAAGTATCATTTTTTCTTTTTTTAGTAAAATTAACCATAAAATATTCAGATAATGTTAAAATCAAATAAATTCTGATAATTCACCACACCAACCCGCCATCAACGCTCAATGTTGTGCCGGTGATAAATTCAGCATCATCTGATGCGAGAAATAAGTATGCTTTGGCAATATCAGCAGGTGCGCCAAGTCTGCCAAGCGGGGTTCTTTCTTTGATATTATTCAATACCTTTTCAGGGATTGTACCAAGCATATCGGTTTCAATGAATCCGGGAGCGACAGCATTAACGGTTATACCTTTTCTTCCAAGTTCTCTTGCCCATGTTTTTGTCATGCCAATAACACCGCTTTTTGATGCAGCGTAGTTTGTCTGCCCGAAGTTACCGTATATTCCGACAATTGATGAAGTATTAATTATCCTTCCGTAGTTACTTTCAGCCATTTGTGTAGCAGCATACTTCGTCATAAAAAATACGCCTTTAAGATTAATATCTATCACTTTCTCAAACTGTTCAGATGACATTTTCAAGAGCGATGCATCGCTGGTGATACCCGCGTTATTGATCAGAATTTCCAGGCTGCCGAATTTTTTAAATGCTTCCATGACGCAAAAGTACGCTGATGACTTATCTGATACATCAGTTTTTACGAATTTACATTTGATTCCGAGTTTTTCAGCGGCTAATTTGCCTGCGTTGTCATTTATATCTGCGATAACAACATTCGCGCCTTCATTAATGAACAATTTGGCGGTTTCAAGCCCAATTCCGCTTGCGCCGCCTGTGATAATGGCTGTTTTACCCTGTAATTTCATATTAATGATGTATAAGTTTAGAATTCAAATTAATACATTAAGTGCAATATTAAAATACATTGTTTATAATACTTTATGAATGTAAATATTTGTAACAAACGGAACTTAATAGCTATATCTGCTATTGTTTACTGATAGTTAGACAATTCCCATTTCATTAAACGCTGAATTTATGTATTTTTGATAAATATTCCGAAATTCATTTGAAAAAAATTTTATTAATTTCGATACCGCTGATCGTTCTGGTGGTTCTTGGTTTGATATTTGTACCTAAATTTATTGCTAAGACTGATAAACCCGATGAAAAAAAGGGTCCGAACCAACAGCAGCAGATAAGCGTAGACGGTTTTATATTGAAGGCTGAAATTCTTGATAACGATATTAAGGCGATAGGGAATATAAGGGCTAATGAAGAAGCAGAGATAAGAAGCGAGATATCGCGAAAGATCAGAGGTGTTTATTTCAAAGAAGGAACGTATGTTGGAAGAGGGCAGACTTTATTTAAGCTTGATTCTGATGACTTAACAGCGAAGTTGAGAAGGCAGCAGGTTGATGAAAGACTTGCTGAATCAAGGTTAGCCCGTGAAAAACAGCTCATAGAAAAGGGCTTAACATCCCAGGAAGAATACGATATCCTTGAAGCCACCTTAGAACAGATACGCGCTGAAATTTCCATTACCCGTATAGATATAACTAAAACATATGTACGCGCCCCGTTTTCGGGAATTATTGGATTACGTAACGTAAGCAACGGTGCGTATGTAACTCCCCAAACTGTCTTAACCACTATGCAGGATGTAAGCAAAGTGAAAGTAGATTTTTCAATCCCCGAACGGTACATATATCTTTTCAAAAAAGGACAGAAGATCAAATTCAAAGTTGACGGATTAGCAGGCGAATTTGAAGCCGAAGTTTATGCTTATGAGCCAAAAGTTGAAAACAACACACGTTCTCTGGTATTAAGAGCCGTTACCGATAATAAAGGCAAGCAGCTTATGCCCGGTACATTTGCCAATGTTACATTTTTGATAAGTGAAAACAAAGATGCAATTATGATCCCCACAGAAGCGCTGATACCAAAACTGAAAGGGCAAAGTGTTTATGTAGTACGAGAGGGCAAAGCTAAACTGACGGATGTTGAAATAGGCGAAAGAACAGAAGCATTTGTTGAGATCATATCCGAAAACATTAAACCCGGTGATACAGTAGTTACAACCAATATACTCAGGATAAAAGATAACGCTCCCGTTAAGGTGGAGAGGGTAAATTAGCCTATGAGCCTGAGTGCAACATCAATACGCAGACCCGTTCTTTCGATTGTATTCTCTCTGATAATCATAATTTTCGGGATCGTTGCATTCACATACCTCGAAGTCCGCGAATATCCAAGCGTTGATCCTCCAATAGTTACAGTATCTACAAATTACCCAGGCGCAAATTCAGAAGTAATAGAGACACAGATCACCGAGCCGCTTGAGGAATCATTGAACGGTATAGACGGAATAAAAAGTTTAACATCACAAAGCCGTGAAGGTTCTAGCCAGATCACAATTGAATTCAGCTTAGAGCGGAATCTTGAAGATGCATCAAACGATGTAAGGGACCGTGTATCAAGATCACTTAGAAATCTTCCTCAGGATGTGGACCCGCCCGTTGTTCAGAAATCAGATGCTGATGACTCCCCGATCATTTTTATGTATGTGCAAAGCAATACAAAAGATATTCTTGATGTGAATGCTTTTGCAACAAATGTTATTAAAGAGCGTATTCAGACAATACCCGGGGTAAGCTCCGTAAGGATCTTTGGTGAGCGCCGCTACGCAATGAGAATGTGGCTTGACCCGGAAAAGCTTGCAGCATATAAGCTCACCCCTTTGGATGTAAGAACCGCGCTTGAAAAAGAGAATGTTGAGCTTCCTTCCGGCAGGATTGAAGGCGATAAAACTGAATTGACTATAAGGACACTTGGCAGGCTTAAGAATGCTGAAGAATTTAATGACCTGATAGTAAAGGAAGTAAACGGCACAGTTATTAGGTTTAAAGATATTGGCTACGCCATACTTGGACCGGAAAACGAAAGGCAGTCATTAAAGCGCGCGGGATTGCTTGGTGTAGGTGTTGCGGTTACAATGCAGCCCGGGGGAAACGCAATTGATATTTCTGATGAATTCAAAAAAAGATATGAACAGCTTAAGAAAGATATTCCCCCTGACTATAATTTAGAGATCGGTTTCGATTTTTCGGACTTTATCAGGACTACTATCAGCGAAGTTGAAGAAACTATCTTTATAGCGTTCGGACTTGTTATACTTATCATATTCCTTTTTTTAAGGGACTGGCGTTCAACGCTTATTCCTATAGTTGCAATACCGACATCGATTATTTCCGCATTTTTTATTATGTATATCATGGGTTACTCCATCAATGTGTTAACCCTTGTCGGAATGATACTTGCCATCGGGTTGGTTGTTGATGATGCAATTGTGGTGCTTGAAAATATTTATTCTAAGATTGAAGCGGGGATGAATCCCATAGAAGCTGCGTATAAGGGCTCGAGAGAAATATATTTCGCGGTTATTTCAATTACAATAGCATTAGTTGCAGTATTTCTTCCAATTATGTTCCTTGAAGGAACTACAGGCAAACTGTTTAAGGAATTCGCGGTAGTAATAGCAGGTTCTGTATTGGTTTCAGCTTTTGTTGCTTTGACATTGACTCCCATGATGAGCTCAAGACTGCTGAAGGCTCATAGTAAACATAACTGGTTCTATAATGCCACTGAACCGTTCTTTGTAAAGATGATCGATTTTTACAGGAGAATGCTGACAGTTTTCATGAAGGCGCGCTGGACAGCTTTTTTAATTATTGCAGTAGTTGGAATTTTGATATACTTTTCGGGAGCAGCATTAAAAAGCGAGCTTGCTCCGCTTGAAGACCGTTCAAATATCAGGATACAGGCAAATGCACCTGAAGGTGCTACATTTGAATATATGCAAAAGTATATGGATGACCTTTCAGAGGTTGTAATAACTTCTACTCCTGAAATACAGACCCCGATTACAAACGTAGGCGGCGGAGGGCAGGTTAATAACGGGTTCGTTAACATGTACCTTGTGCCGCCTGATAAACGTGAACGTACGCAGCAGCAGATATTTGATAAGCTTTCAAAAGAAATTAACAGTATTACAGGTATCAGGGGAATTCCATCGCAGCCGCCAACTATTGGCAGCAGGTTCGGAGGTTCACCGGTTCAGTTCGTGCTGCAGGCACCGGAATTTGAAAAACTTGAGGAGTTCATGCCGAAATTTCTTGAGGAAGCTAAAAAACAACCCGAGCTGACCTTTGTTGATGCGAACTTAAAAATAAATAAGCCGGAAATTAATTTAACGATCGATAGACAAAAAGCATCTGATCTTGGTGTTTCGTTCAGTGATGTAGCTTCAACCCTGCAAATTGCATTCGGAAGCCAGAGATTCGGCTATTTTATAAAAGAAGGAAAACAATACCAGGTATTGGGTCAGGTAACGAGGGATAAGCGCGATAATCCGTACGACCTGAAATACCTGTATGTACGGAATAAGAACGGCGAACTTATTCAGCTTGATAATCTTGTTTCTTTAACCGAGCATGCTGCTCCAACAACGCGCTTCAGGTATAACAGGTATTCAGCGGCAACAATTTCAGCGGGACTCGCGCCGGGCTATACTCTTGGTGACGGGATTGACGCAATGCGCCGTGTTGCCAAAGAAGTATTACCGCCTGAGTTCAATACAGCATTAACAGGGCAGGCAAAGGATTTTGAAGAAAGTTCATCAGGATTATTATTCACATTTGTGTTCGCCCTGTTAATAATTTATCTTGTGCTTGCTGCACAGTTTGAAAGTTTCATTGATCCATTTATAATTCTGCTTACAGTGCCGCTTGCACTCTTCGGCGCATTGCTTTCACTCTGGGTATTTGGCATGACTTTAAATATCTTCAGCCAAATAGGTATTATTATGCTTATCGGACTTGTTACCAAGAATGCTATACTTATTGTTGAATTTGCCAATCAGAAAAAGGAAGAAGGGTTGAATATCGTTGAGGCAGTTGACGAAGCTGCGGTACAAAGGTTCAGACCTATCATTATGACAAGTATCGCTTCCGCGCTTGGCGCATTGCCTATTGCTTTAGGCATTGGTGCAGGCAGCCGTGTTTCGCTTGGTATAGCAATTGTTGGCGGACTTATCTTTTCAACATTCTTAACATTATTCATTGTTCCTGCAGTATATACATATCTCTCACGTCACAAAGCACAGAACCCTGAGCTCAAAAAATTCAAAGAGACTGATGATGATAAAGATCTCGCCTTAGAAAATCCCGCTTAAAATATTTTGCTTATTAGTAATTATGTAAAGGAATATGAATCCTACAAACTGGCATCTGCCTTTTATTGTTAACTGTTCATTTCCAATTGTTAATTGTTATCAGTATCCTTCCGAGTCCTCATTAATAACAACCTTACCCCTGAAAGTATAAAACAAGTAACCAAAGTAACCCAAAGCAAGTACCATTCCAATAACCCACCAGATCAATCCAACCTGTAAACCGTAACTTCCCGCGCTTGCGTTAGTAATGGTAAGGCTGTATGCCGGGTTTATTGATGAATGCAGCAGGGTAGGGTAAAGCCCGAATGCAGTGCCTGACATCATTCCAAGAATAAATACCGCAGATGATACAAACGCTTTCCCGTCCGCTTCTTTGCTTCTGAAGTAGAACATTCCTGTAAGTCCCATTAGACCTGTTAACGGGAAAATGAAACCCCACACATGATTAAAATAGTTGTTCCACAGTTCGGGTCTGATATAAGTAGTCGCAGCAAACATCACCAGTGATAACAATATTACTAACGGATTGAATTTTCTCGAAATTACCCTTGCCCTCAGTTGAAGTTCACCCGAAGTTTTCATTGAAATAAAATTCGCGCCATGTACCATAAGAGTTGCAACTGCAACTACTGACATCAGCACTGTGAACCAGTCAAGTATGCCGGAATAGGGGACAACTGTGAAAGTTGTCCACAGTGCTTCAAAGAAGTAGCCGTTTGCTTTGAGCGGAACGCCGCGGATAATGTTGCCAAGCGCTGCGCCAAAGAATACTACAAGCAGTAAGCTTGAAACTGAGAACACAACATCCCAGAAAGATTTCCACAGTTTATTATCAACATGTTTGCGAAGCTCGATCCCCAATGCCCTGCCTATTAATAACCAAAGTACAATTGTTAATGGCAGGTAAAATCCGCTGAAGCTTGAAGCGTAAAGTTTTGGGAATGCGAAAAACAGCGAGCCGCCTGCGGCTATGAGCCAGACTTCGTTGCCATCCCACACCGGACCTATTGAGTTCAGCAGCGTTCTGCGTTCATTATCATTCTTAGCTGAGCTCAAATAGAACATACCCGTGCCAAGATCAAATCCGTCAAGTATCACGTACATGATTATCATAAATGCCAGCGCTATGAACCAGAATGTTTCCATTTGTCTTTAGTACCCGCGCATGCGGGTATCTCTATTACTAAGTTGATCTAAATTATGAATAATGTCTAATAGTGTTATGACTTCGAAACTTTTTTCTTCACATGATCAGGTCCTTCGTTTATTTCTTTTAAAACAAGAATAATAAACAATATCCCAACCATTAAGTATATCCCCGCAAAACCAAGTGTTGTGAATAATGCATTACCTGAGCTTACATTGCTTGAAAATCCATCCGCGGTTTTGAGCAGACCGTAAATTAGCCATGGCTGCCTGCCAAGCTCGGCTGTCATCCATCCTGTTGTGTTTGCAATGTAGGGGAAAGGAAATGCAAGCATCAGAATCCATAAATACCATCTTGCGTTAAATACTTTTTTACGCCATAGCAGAAAAACACCAAGCATCGTAATTGCTATAAATATTGTACCGAGTCCGACCATAATATGATAGCTGTAATACAACAATGGAATATTATCCGGCCACAATTCACGGGGATACTCTTTGAGTCCCTTTACTTCCGCTTTCCACCTGTTGTAAGTTAAAAAGCTAAGCATGTTCGGAATGATTATAGGGTTATCGAGTTTCATATTTTCAACATCAGGCTGACCAATTATCGTCAGTCCCGCGCCATGCTCAGTTTCAAAGAGTCCTTCCATTGCGGCGAGTGTTACAGGCTGGTAGAGCGCGACATTTTTACCCTGACCATCCCCGCTTGGAAAAGCCTGAAAAATAGAGACAATAACTCCGGCAATGAGTCCGGTTTTAAGAAACTTTTTGCCATACTCCGCATTTTTGTCTGATAGCACATAGTATGCGCCCACTGCACACATGATAAATGCTGCGGTAACAACTGAGCCGCTCATAGTATGCACGTACTGCCAGAAGAGCCATGGATTTGTGAAGAGCTCGCTAAAGCTCGCAAGCTGAAATGTGCCATCAGGCAGCTGCTGAAAGCCTACGGGATTCTGCATCCACGCATTGGTTGCAATGATAAATAAGCCGGAAATCCATGAACCGAGAAATACAAGCACTGCCGAAAGAAAATGGAGTTTGGGTCCCAACTTTTTTTCACCGAAGAGGAACAGTCCGAGGAAAGTTGATTCCAGAAAGAATGCGTAAAGTCCTTCCATTGCAAGAGTCTGACCAATTACGCCTCCTGCGAAAGCTGAAAATCTCGCCCAGTTAGTGCCGAACTGGAATTCCATCGGAATTCCGGTTACAACACCCATGGCAAAATTCAAAGCGAATATCTTCGCCCAGAATCTTGCTGATTTATTGAACGATTCATCACCGGTACGCAGCGCATTAAACTTGAGAACAACTATAAGCAGGGCAAGCCCCATTGTGAGCTGGGGAAAAAGATAATGGAACATTATCGTAAACGCAAACTGTAATCTGTGAATTAAGAATGCATCCATATAATACAAAAATAAATATAATTTTTTGCAAAAAAAGAGAGATATTTGTCATATAATGTTCTGAGTTTTACTGATTTTTGGTTTCAGGCAAAATTAAGTTTGTGCCAAAATCAGTGGGTTTTTAATTCAAACATTTTTTTGCTATATTTGCTATGGCACACACAAAAATAATCGAAAAAGCAATTACCTTTGATGATATACTGCTGGTTCCCGCAAAATCAAAGGTCTTACCCAGGGACGTAAATATTTCCGCAAGGTTAACCAAAAACATCACTTTAAATACACCAATTCTTTCTGCTGCTATGGATACTGTTACTGAATCCGAGCTTGCCATTGCTATGGCGCGCGAAGGCGGTATTGGCATACTGCATAAAAATATGTCAATTGAAAAACAGGCATCGGAAGTTGACAGGGTAAAAAGAAGTGAGAGCGGTATGATCTTAGACCCGATCACACTGAAGGTTAACCAGACTGTTGGCGACGCCAACCGCTTAATGGAGCGTTATAAAATTTCGGGTTTCCCGATAATTAACGATGAGAACGAGCTCATCGGCGTATTAACTAACCGCGATCTAAGGTTCGAGCCTAATCAGAACACCAAGGTATCTGAATTAATGACAAAGGAGAACCTTGTTACAGCTCCCGTTGGAACAACACTTGAGCAGGCTGAGCGCATTCTGCAGAAGTACAAAGTAGAAAAACTTCCGGTTGTTGATAAACACGGGAAGATAAAAGGACTCATAACATTTAAGGATATCATCAAACGCAAAAAGCATCCGTTTGCCGCTAAGGATTCACACGGCAGGCTGATATGCGGTGCGGCTGTTGGTATTGCCGCTGATACTCTGGATAGAGTGGCAGCGCTTGTTAAAGCAAGTGTTGATGTTGTGGTAGTTGATACAGCTCACGGTCATTCACAGGGTGTACTTAATATAGTTAAAGAAATAAAGAAGAATTTTGATATTGATGTAATTGCAGGAAATGTTGCAACAGCAGAAGGAACTCTAGATCTGATTAAAGCGGGAGTAGATGCAGTTAAGGTTGGTATAGGCGCAGGTTCAATTTGCACAACTCGTGTTGTTGCAGGTGTTGGTATGCCGCAGATTACTGCTGTATTCAACGCAGTATCAGTTGCAGCAAAGTATAAGATACCTATTATATCCGATGGCGGGATAAAACAAACCGGTGATATCCCTAAAGCAATTGCAGCGGGGGCTGATTGTATCATGGTAGGGGGACTGCTTGCAGGAACCGAAGAATCACCCGGCGAGAAAGTATTATATGAAGGCCGTGTATTTAAAATGTACCGCGGAATGGGTTCACTTGAAGCCATGAAAGCCGGAAGTGGTGACAGGTATTTCCAGGATCCGGAATCGGAGTTAAGCAAACTTGTACCTGAAGGTATTGAAGGCAGGGTTCCTTATAAAGGACCGCTTAGCGATGTTATCTACCAAATGGTAGGCGGCTTAAGAGCCGCGATGGGTTACTGTGGCTGCGGTACTATTGCGGAATTGCAGAAGAACGCGAAGTTTATAGAAATTACAAATGCGGGACTAAAGGAATCACACCCCCACGATGTTATTGTAACCAAGGAAGCACCAAATTATCAAGTAAGGCGTTAAATAAAATATGTTGTAGCCGTCATGGCTCGCCTGACGGTTTTAATCAAGCCCAAATGTTAAAAGCATTTGGGCTTTTTTTATCCCGTCCCGCATCAAGTGCGGGATAAACTCCAGCGGGGATCTCGATTTTCGATTTTATAAATTGTCTCAGATTCATCTGAATTGTCAAAAGCATTTTGTTTACATTATTGGTTAAATCATTCTGTTAATGCAGGCCAATTCAGGCAAGGCCAACAACAGGGCAATTTATTAATGATGGCAGGCTCCAAAGGAGTAAACTAAGCCATGCCATCTATAAAAAAATAAACTATAAACAAAAAGGGCAGAGAAAAACTCTCCGCCCTAATATAAACTGAAATTTAGTAACTATAAAAAAACTACCTTACCTTCTTTTTATGTCTGTTCTTTCTCAGTCTTTTCTTCCTCTTGTGAGTAGCCATTTTATGGCGTTTTCTCTTTTTACCGCTTGGCATTTATTGCTCCTTGCTTTATGATTATTATTAAATTTTTACTTTATATTTTTGATTTCTAATTATCTTTTTGCCTTTTTACTTCTGCCTTTTGACTACTTCTCATTATACTTCTCAAGCAGTGAATCATTCACCGTCTTTTTAAACTCCTTTGATACCTTGAACATAGGGACAAATCTTCTGCCAAGCTCAACCTTAGCGCCTGTTTTTGGATTCCTTGCAATACGCGGTTTGCGTTCTTTTACTTTGAATGTACCAAAGCCCCTGATTTCGATGCTTTCCTGTTCCTTCAGCGCGTCAATAACGCATAAAATAAAACCCTCAACAACGGTTTCTGTTTCAACTTTGCTTAATCCTGTTGCGTTTGCAATTTTATTCGCTATATCTGCTCTTGTCATGAATTAAAATATATAATTTAACTTATATTATTTTTTCTGTAATTAATTGGATATAAAAATTACTACGGCTGAAACTTATACTGCAAAATCGGCTCATCAAATAGCTTACCTTTAATATCGGTAACGTCTTCAATTTTTGAACCCATTACCTCTTCGAAGAAAGAGAATTTCTTCTTTTCTCGTACAATTCTCGGTTCGCCTTCAATGCCTGCCATTTTACCTGTTATTCTTATCGCATCTTCAAATGTGCCAAGTGAATCAATTAAACCATACTCCTTAGCCTGCAGACCTGTGAAGACCCTTCCGTTTGCGTACTGCAGCAGAGTTTGTTTGTCCATCTTTCGTTCTTTGGCAACAACATCAAGGAACTGCCCGAAGCTGTTATCAACAACATCCTGAAAATACGCTTTATCGGAATCGTTCATTGTTTTAAACGGACTGCCTGCATCTTTCAAACTTCCGCTCTTAATGGTTGTCTGAGAAATACCAAGTTTTTCAGCCAGATCTTTTATACTTATGAACTGCGCGATAACACCAATGCTGCCTGTTAGCGTACCCGGGTTTGCAATTATCAGGCTTGAACCAACTGCTATATAATACCCGCCTGATGCGGCAATTGAACCCATAGATACAACAATAATTTTTCCACTCTCTCGGGTCTTTTTTACTTCTTCGTAAATTTCCTGAGAAGCGGCAACGCCGCCGCCGGGAGTGTTAACCCTGAGTATGATAGCTTTAATGGATTTATCTTCCCGAAAGCGTTTTATCTGTTCAACGGTTTTTTCGGATGATACAATTACATCGTTGATTTCAACGATGGCAATTTTATCTCCTGAGCCGCCGGAAACAAATTCTCCTCCGTCACGTTTTATGGCGGAAGCGAACGCAAAAAAGCTGATGGCAACAATGATCATCACAAGCAAAAATAAGCTCAGGAAAATTCCCCAAAACCATCTACCTGAGTTATCCTTTTTTGGAGGATGTACAGGCTGATTCTGAATGACTGTATTTTGTATTTGTGGATCCTGCTGCATTTAAATTGAATTATTTATTTTCGCTCTTTAACTGGTCGCGCATTTTTATCGCGTCCTGAGCTTTATCGTTCATTCCTAAATTTGCATATACCTGAATTAACAATTCATATGCGTTGAGTTTGTTATCCTTATCTTTTGAAGCTGTAAGCTCTTCAAGATATGGAAGCGCTGCTGTGTATTTATCTTTATATGATGGGTCTTCTGAATTTGTCTCTCTCATTTTCTCGCCCCATTTGAGGTTAGCAAGTGAGATATTATATATAATTACTTCGTATGCCCCTGAGCCTTTTGTAACCTTGCTCAAACCGTTGTTATATTCATTTATTGCTCCGGAAAAGTCGCCGTTCTTTTCAAGCTCAACGCCTTTATCAATTGTTGGTTTAACCAGAATTGTGTTTATTCTGCCATTAAGTGCTGCAATGTTATCTTTTACAAATGCGCTATCCGGCAGTAATGCGTAAGCTATTTCAAAATTGTTAAGTGATTCTGTGAATTTTTTCACAGCTTCATCATCTTTACCCGTCTTTGCTATTTTTTCTCCGTCTTCATATTGTTTATATGCCCTGTCATACATTGTACCCCATGCTTCGGTAAGCTCTGTTCTGAATGTAAATTTGCCGATTTGTGTATATTTGATCATTGCTTCTTTAACGCCATCTGCTTTGCTTAGCTGTGCCCTTGACATCGCAAGATAAAACCATGCTTCTTCATTTGTAGGGTTCTGCTTTGTTTCTTTTAAAAATTCTTCTTCAGCTTTTTTATAATCGCCCTGTGCGTAAGCTAATTTTGCCGTGGTTTGCTCTGCTGTTGAGCAGCCGCCGAAATAAAACATGATTGCTGATAAGATCAAAAATACCGTTAAAACTTTTACGGACCTCATTTGGTGAATTCTCCTCTTATTTTATATAATTTTCTTGTAATCGCCTTATTTTTAAGGACTTAAATATACTCAAAAAAAAACTTATTAAAAAGATTAAATTTTTTATTTACTTTTCATTATCGATCTTGAAAGTAAGTACTCTATTATCAGGAATATAACCGCAACTAAAAGGAAATACATCCATAGATCCCTGCCGTTTCTTGTATCAATAATTGCGGCGACCAGCAAATCCTGTGGAGCAACTACATTTGATTTAAGACCATAACCTTCATTTAACAAAGAAGATATGTCCTTTATTTCCATCCTGCCTGAAATTGATTCTGACCTGCTGAAATTCACCGGAAAGCTCACCATATTTTTTCCGGCATTCATGATGCTGTAATTATCGGTATTGAGAAGTGAGGCACCTACGTTGATGAGTTCAGCATTTTCAGTCAATAAAAACTTTCCTGAAATTATATCTTTTGATGAAACTACATTAATTGAATCATACACCAGGTTGTTCTTATCAAGATCTATAAAATAATCTTTTCCGGTAACAGCGGGTTTAATGCCGTTGATGTTTGCTGAATACAATATGCTTCTTATGGTTACCGGAGAAAACAGGTTCTTCGCAGGGAAGTCTGAGCTGTTCATATCAGGCGGTGAGGCGAACATTAAAAGCCTGCCTTTACCCATTGTGTACTCTTCCATAAAATTCGTGCCGTTGGTAAGAGTTACAATACTTTGCGCGTTTTTTCCTCCGCCGGGGGTTATGCCGTTTAAAACAGCGGGTGATTCAATACTTACATTTTTCTTCTCAGGATCCGATTTAAAAATCCCTTCAAACACCGGGTGCTCAAGGTCAACTTTATCAAACTTTGCAGGTTCAGTCAGGCTAAATCTGCCTGTTATATAAGGCAGGTCCATTAGCTTCATCAGTTCATTATTGTAATTATCAATTTCCGAAAGATTGCCGGGGTAGAGAAGTACTCCGCCGCCAGACTCAACGTAATTTTTTACTTTCGCGGCTTCAGTTGTTGAGAAGCGCTGTTTATTTATAATAATAATACTGTTATATGAATTAAAGTCTTCATTTGAAATATCAGATGAATTTACTTCTTTGATATTGAAAAATGTTGAAACATCTGCGCCGGGTGAAATTTCTTTGGAAGTGTTAAGAACAAGTTTAATATACTCAGCGTCATATGGTGTGGGGGAAGCAATAAGTACATTAACTTTTTCGGGTACATAGAATCCAAAATACTGCCTGTTATCTGCTGAAATTTCATCGTCTGAAATATCGTTTTGAACAAGCTCAATGCTGCCTGATGAATATCCAGCCTGCTCAGGCTTTAATATGAATTCAGCTTCTGCTAATGAATTAGCGGGTATATCGAGAACTTTTTCTTCTTTGAAATTACCAAAGGTAATAATAACGCTTTTGTTAACAGAATTGAAATTATTGTGATTGTTAAGCACAGCTTTAATTTTTACCGGACGGTTCTTTTCAAATATTTTCGAAACCGTATTGATCGTATCAATTGAAATATTGTTAGCATTCCTAATGCCCGTCAGGATTACCGAGAAATTCAGGTTATCATTATCTTTAAATACAGGGAGTATTGCCGCATCCTTCTTTAAAAAGCTTGTTTGCCCGTCAGTTACAAGGTATACTTCCTTCAGAGTGTTTGATGAGGAGTTTAAGATATCTTCCGCATAGTACATCACTTCATTCAGATCTCTTGTAACAGCGGAAGTTTTGATGAGGGCAAGAGTATCTTTTATACTGTTCATATCTTTAAAGGGTATTGATGCTGAAGGTTTATTGATGGCTGATATAGTTGTGAAGAATATCTCGTTATTTGGTCCAAGCGCATCAAGCAGCATGTTGATCTTCTTCTTACCATTTTCAAGATCGTTGCCGTTGTTATCCCTTGTCTGCATACTGAAAGAATCATCAAGTATGATAAGCACTGAGCTTTTTGATTTGAACGCAGGCGCGCCAAGGAATCCCGTTTCATACGGTTTGGCGAACATCATCACCAGAAATATTATGAAGGCTATCCTTGATAAGAGAATAAGAAGCTGCTTCAGCTTGATCTTTTTGTATTTAGACTGCTGAATTTCTTTTAGGAACATTAAAGTAGAAAATTCTATCTTTTTTGTTCTCTTAAGATTGAATATATGTATAAGTATCGGTATTGATACCGCAGCCAAACCCCAAAGTAATAACGGATTCAAAAATGTCATATTGGCAAAACTAAATATTTATTCCCTTTATTGAACTTACTTAATTTATCCTGAAATGTTCCTGAGGTTTTCAAATTTTAAAACCCGTGTTACGACTTAAAAATTTCGCGATTTCCATCATACCGTGCATTAGGTATTTTAGTTAACTTTAAGTTATTGATATTATGTATAGTTAGAAAATTACAGGTAATAAAGCAGGTAAGGTTTTAATATAACTTTGTATGAACATTAAATTTAACCAATCAATAGAAAGATATAAGAAGGAGAAAATGAGGAAATTTTTAAGTGCTGCATTGATAATCTTATTTGCTGTAAGTGTTATAGAAGCTCAATTGCTTCCTATACCGCCGGTACCGGTATCTCCGTTGAACAATGCAGTTAATATTCAGTTAACTCCGGTTTTAAAATGGAACATTGTTTTGATAATTGGTTCGCTTTCATCATTCAGGCTTCAGGTATCAACTAATCAGAATTTCAGTAATATCATTCTTGATAGTGCCGGGATAATTATGGATAGCCTGAAAATACCAACAGGTATTCTTGAGTCGAATACACAGTACTATTGGAGGGTCAATGCATCGGTTTTAGTAAGCAGTATTCTGCTTACGACGTCATTTTCCACAGCATTCAGGTTTACCACAGGATCATTTACAGGCATTCAACAGATAAGCACGGAAATCCCGCCAGTGTACAGACTTTATGATAATTATCCTAATCCGTTTAACCCGACAACAAAGATCAGGTTTGAAAATGCATCAAATTCTGTTGTCAATCTGACCGTTTACGATATACTTGGTAAAAAGGTTGAAGAACTGGTAAACGAAAACTTAAATGCAGGAGTATATGAAACAGGGTGGAATGCTGCCGCATATTCAAGCGGAATTTATTTTTACAGGCTTTCAGCACAGAATTACACGGAGACCAAAAAAATGATATTAACCAAATAGATTTTTCAACGCATACTTTTCTTCATGATTTACCCCTAAGCCACCGGAAACATTAGTTACCGGTGGCATTTTTTTATTTCACCATCGGCTGGACAAATGATTTATATAAATTGCAACTTTATCAAATTAAAATTATTTTGCTTAATACAGCAAAGTAAATTGATAATCAATTATATAATCTAAATGGATCAGTCAAAGTTCACTTCACTTGAAAAAGAAAAACGTGTATTTAAGCCTAACCCTGAATTTTCCAAAAAGGCGCACATTAAATCGATGGCGCAGTATAAAAAAATGTACAATGAATCAATAAAATCTCCTCAGAAATTCTGGGCTAAGGCAGCCTCAGAGCTCCACTGGTTCAAAAAATGGAAAACCGTACTCGAGTGGAAAGCGCCTCACTCAAAATGGTTTGTTGGCGGAAAGCTGAACATGAGCTATAACTGCCTTGATAGACACCTTGATAGCTGGCGCAGAACCAAAGCGGCAATTATATGGGAAGGCGAGAACGGCGATACAGCTACATGGACCTACCAGGAACTCCATAGGCAGGTTTGCAAATTTGCAAACGTGCTTAAGAAAATGGGAATTGAAAAAGGCGACCGCGTATGCATTTATATGCCAATGGTACCTGAGATCGCAGTCGCAATGCTTGCTTGCACCAGGATTGGCGCGGTGCACTCAATTATTTTTGGGGGATTTTCCGCCTCAGCATTAATCGATAGGATCAACGATGCGCAGGCAAAGATGGTTATTACAGCCGATGGCGGCTACCGCCGCGGTGAAATTGTTAACCTGAAAGCGAATGTTGATGAAGCGATGCCCGGATGCCCGACAATTGAAAATGTGATAGTCGTAAACCGCACGGGTCACCATATTGATTTTCACTTAGGGCGTGACCACTGGTACAGCGAGCTTATGATGGGTGTTGATGATGAATGTCCGGCAGAACAACTGGATAGCGAGCATCCTCTTTATATTTTATACACAAGCGGTACAACAGGTAAGCCAAAGGGTATTCTGCACACAACCGGTGGCTATGCTACGCAGACATACTTAACCAGCAAATATGTGTTCGATCTGAAACCCGAAGATATTTACTGGTGTACTGCCGATGCCGGCTGGGTTACGGGTCACTCATACGTTGTTTACGGTCCTTTATTAAATGGCGCAACAACGCTGATGTATGAAGGCGCGCCGAATTTCCCGAATCCGGACAGGTTCTGGGAAATAATAGATAAATACAAAGTGAACATATTTTACACCGCACCTACGGCAATACGCGCATTCATTAAATGGGGTGAGGAGTGGCCGCTGAAGCATAAACTTGATTCATTAAGACTGCTTGGCACTGTAGGCGAGCCCATTAACCCCGAAGCGTGGATGTGGTACCACAAAGTAATAGGTAAGGGCAAGTGTCCCATAGTTGATACCTGGTGGCAGACCGAGACCGGCGCAATTATGGTTTCGCCGTTACCCGGCGCAACGCCAACAAAACCCGGCACGGCAACGCTCCCTTTCTTTGGCATAATGCCTGAGGTGGTTTCCAAGGAAGGTAAAGTATGCAAAGCGAATGAAGGCGGGTATTATGTCATAAAGCATCCGTGGCCAGGTATGCTGCGTACAATATGGGGCGATGACGAGCGGTATAAAAAGCAGTACTGGTCTGAATTTCCGGGGCTTTATTTTACCGGTGACGGCGCAAGGAAAGATAAGGACGGTTACTACTGGATAATGGGCAGGGTAGATGATGTGATAAATGTCAGCGGTCATAGGATAGGGACTGCTGAAGTTGAGTCAGCCTTAGTAGCCCACCCCAAGGTGGCGGAAGCCGCCGTGGTAGGCAAGCCTGATGAAATGAAGGGCTCGGCAATATCTGCTTTTGTTACATTGGAAAGTAAGTATCACCCCAGCGAAGAACTGAATGCTGAGCTAAAGCTTTGGGTAACTAAACAAATTGGTGCACTGGCGAAACCTGATGAGATTCGCTTCACAGAAGCGCTGCCAAAGACCCGCAGCGGTAAAATTATGCGCCGCCTGCTTCGCGAAATCGCTACTCAAGGCTCTGTAAGTGGTGATACAACAACACTTGAGGATTTTTCAGTACTTGAAGCTTTGAGGACAGACGAAGAGTAATTCTCAATTACGAATTACGAATTAATTCAAAAGCAGAACACAGAAGACACTGATGAAAGTGATTAGAGTCTTTTCAACCTGTCATGCTGAACTTGTTTCAGCATCTGCCTGCATACCGAAAAACCAGGGAGTATGGCAACAGACCCTGAAACAAGTTCAGGGTGACAATACCCAGGAAGATAGTCTACTTAAAATTATAAGTATGATTACAATGTTGAAAAGGATATAAAAAAACAAATAATTAATATTTATGCTAACACCAAAATACAACATACTCCTCAACGACAAATAC
>JABFSP010000195.1 GCA_013140565.1 Ignavibacteria bacterium | reverse complement strand
CTGTGTATCCTGTGTTACAAAACCTATCTGGCTTCTCAGATTATCAAAATCAATTTCACCACCGGGTATTCCGTTATAACAGATCATTCCTGTTTGCGGTGTATATAAACCCACCAGTAATTTTACCAGCGTTGTTTTTCCCGCACCTGATGGACCCACAAATGCAACTGTCTGCCCAACCGATGTTTTAAATGAAATATCCTCCAGTGCATGAGTTGACGCACTTTGATGTTTGAAGGTTACGTTTTCAAACTCAAATGTTTCTATCTTACCTATCGATACAGGGTTATCGGGTTTTTTCTCAAGCGGTGTTTCTATGATATCCTTAAAATTATTCAGTGATACTTCGGTTTCTCTGTATACATTAATTATGTTGCCAAGCTCCTGCAGCGGACCAAAGATAAAAAATGAATATATATAAAGCGAAAAGAACTCACCTGCTGTTATTACCCGCGAAAATATAAGGTACATCATCAAGAACAGGATGGAAGTCCTCAGGAAATTTACAATAGTACCCTGTATAAAGCTAAGGCTTCTTACAAATCTTACTTTCTTAAGCTCTAACCCGAGAATTTTTTCAGTGGTAGTGTTCAGCCTGTTTATTTCCTGTCCTGCTAAACCCAGACTCTTAACAAGCTCAATATTCCTTAATGATTCAGTAGTAGTGCCCGCAAGCGCGGTAGTTTCACCTACAATTTTTTTCTGTATGACCTTAATTTTTTTGCTGAGCTTTGAGCTGATAAATGCAATCAGCGGAGCAGTGAGCGCGTACACCGGGAAAATTACCCAATGAATTGAAAATGAATAGATGGTAACAAAGATGAGTCCAATTAAAGTAGTGTAAACAATATTGATTGAAAGGGCGATAAGCTTTTCGACATCTGTTCTTACCTTTTGCAATACACCCAAAGTCTCACCGCTGCGTTTATCTTCAAATACCTGGTAGGGCAGCTCCAGTGAGTGCTTTATGCCGTCGGCGTACATTCTTGCCCCAAGTTTCTGGGTTATCATGTTAATATAGTAATCCTGGAAATTCTTGGCTACCCTTGAGACAAAGGCTGCGCCGATGCCGAGTCCGAGCAGGAGTCCAACCCCCTTAAAGAACTGCTCTGAGGTGTATTTATCGAATTTTGTGGCATAATCATCAATAATGTACCTCACTATCAGCGGGTCCATCATGGAAAACATCTGGTTAATGGCTGCCAAAACGAGGGCAAGGATTATAAATCCACGGTAATTTTTGAGATACGAAAGAAGTAATTTCATCTAAATTTGGTTAGGCTGCAATTTTAACTAAATTATTTTAACTAAAAAAGGTATGAATTATAGTTTGTATGTAGTCTATAAGACGTAATTAACTATTTTTTATTTTGTTAAGAATTAGTTATCTTTGTAGAACTTCCAATAAATAATTAATAACAATTTAACTTTCAATCAAATGACAAGAGAAGAAATTATTGCAAAAATGGCAGAAGACGCAGATACTACAAAAGTAGCTGCTAAAGCCGCATTAGATTCATTCATAGGCTGTGTTTCTAAAACACTCAAAAAGGGCGGAAAAGTATCACTTGTAGGCTTTGGAACATTTTCAGTTTCAAAAAGAGCTGCAAGACAGGGCAGAAACCCGCAGACAGGCGCAACAATCAACATTGCTGCAAGAAAAGTCGCTAAGTTTAAAGCTGGTAAAGGTCTTTCTGATACAGTTAACAACAGATAATTTTAAATTATTGTTCACTAAAAAAAGGACGGCAGTGCCGTCCTTTTTTGTTTTACTTAATACCTCTGTAAAACCGGTGAAATAATTCTACATATCCCTGAAGTTCGCACTTGCAATCAGAAGCTTAACGGTCATATAAATAACAACAATTGTTGAAAGTACCAGAAACCAGATCAGCGCTTTTGATACAATGCTTGTTTTTTTAACTGATTCATCCATAATTAAAACAGTAATGTAATTTATTCTTCAGGTTTTATTGAACAAGTTTAATTGATGTCACTTTTTCAGGCTTGCCGGTAAAATCACCGGGTTCGCCGTTGTCATCTGTTGTTTCGCCAACTTCCCGTTTCATCACAATGATTTCCGTGCCTTGCTGAATTGCCCAGTAATCAATACCCGCGCCTGCCCACCATCCGCGTGTTGCTATAATTGCATCGGCTGGAATTTCATATGATTTGTAATCAGTTAAAGGCATTTCACTGAAACTGTAATACTCTTTGGCAATAAAATGCTTTTTGCCGTTCACAATTATGTTTACATCGTTTATCGGTGTATCATACTCACCTGTACCAACACGCTTGAACTCCCATTTCAGCTCAGGTTTGCCGGGTTTTGTGCTTTCGGTCTTACCTGTTGAGCCTGTTTCATCTTTTTTCTGCGTTGTGCTGCTTCCGGTTTCCTGTTTACTATCCTGTGTAGTCGTGGTTTTTTCTTTTTCGCTTGTTGTAGTTTTATCTGACTTTCCGCAGGCAATGAAAACTGCAGTAATAATAACAAGCGAGGTTAAAAATTTCGTTTTGTTCAGCATTATAAATTTATTTTTTTAATGATTTAATTATTTACCTAATACAAATATTACCGGCTCTTTGCCAAGAATAATGTTCTTATTTCTTAATTGTTCAATTGTTCCTGATATTATCTCTTCAGTTTCCATCGTCAGGTTCTTTGAAATTGAAAGAATAATATCTCCGGGCGAGTTACTTAAAATATCTGCAAGCAGTTTATCATTCCGGTGGGGAGCCTCTATAAATATCTGTGTCTGACCTTCTTGTTTAATTTTGCTTCCAAGTCCCTTAATTTTTTTCACCCTTGCATTTTTATCAATGGGCAGGTAACCAATGAAGGCGAAGTTCTGCCCGCTTACTCCTGATGCCATTAGCGCGAGCATAATTGAAGATGGTCCGCTGAGCGGCACAACTTGTATCCCTTTTTGGTGTGCCATTTTTACAATCACACTTCCCGGGTCAGCGATGCATGGCAGTCCCGCTTCGGATATCAGCCCGGTATCTTTTCCCCCCTCAGTTTCATCAAGGTAGGTCGTAATATCGGATTCCTTACTTTTTGCATTCAGCACATAAAACGTAAGCTCACGCAGCGGCTTGTTTATGCCGGCAAGTTTCAGGAACTTAGCCGCAGTCTGAATGTTCTCTACTATATAGTGCTCTATTGTATTAATTACCTCTTTGATATACGGCGGAATAACTCTGCTTAAGTCATCGCTTCCTAGAGTATTGGGTATTAAATACAGTTTTCCTTTTTGCATTATAGAATTTGACGCATTAAAGTATATTTGCGGATTAATTGATTATAAAATTTTTCTCCTGAATTGGGATGAGGTCAACAACATGAATCTACTTATCTACATTATCTCATTTTTCAGTTTCTTTGCATGCAATGATACTGAATTAAAGCAAAATCTTAAAAATAATGAGGTAAATAAAACAAATTATGAGCAAAATAAAAAGGTAAAGAGTTCTGATAGCTTAAAGAATGTTCCCGAAGGCTTAAAAAGACTCCTCAAGGCGTATCCTGATTTCCTGAAATCAGCCGATGAAAATAACCTGTATTGGAATGATGGTACTATTATGCAGTGGGATGACGGCGTAACCGGTAAAACCCATGACGAAAAACTAAATGACCCCGACCTTGAAGATATGATGTCACAAAAGTACACCAAAGGGGCTGATTGGGATTCACCACCCGCGGAAGATTTTGAGCCCGGCAGGGTTAGGTATGAACCCTTCTTCACAAAAATGTACGGCTCATCATCAGGTGAAGTGCAGAATAACCTGGTAAGCGTTAAATGGCTGCCCTCAATTTGCGGATGTACGATACAGTTCAATAATATTAACGGCGCAGCGGATAAAATGCGGGAAGTATCAGAGGAAATTGAAGCGACACTCGGGGCGGAGTTCCACAAGTACGTTAGCAAAACAGCAGGGACTTTCAACTGGCGCAAAATTGCGGGAACAAACCGCATCAGCACGCATGCCTTCGGCACAGCAATTGATATCAACACAAAGTACAGCAATTACTGGCAATGGGATGGCAACATGACCTGGAAAAATCAGATACCGATAGAAATAGTTGAGATATTCGAAAAACACGGCTTCATCTGGGGCGGCAAGTGGTATCACTACGATACCATGCATTTTGAATACAGACCTGAATTGCTGGTGGAGTAATAAATTTTTAAGCGTCAGTAGGAAATACCAATAAACATTTTTTTTCTGTAATGTCCGCTCTCTGAGCGGACATTTTGTTTTCATTCCCGTTGCTACCAGGTCCTCTGAGACCTGATGGTTTATGCAACCCCTTCCAAAAATCCCAGAAACTTCCGCTTTGCAACAGGCAGTATCGTCTGCTGATATGAAAAGTTCAGTTCTGTATCCAGCATATACATTATCTGGTTTATTATATCATCTGATATCATGTAATTCCGCAATATTTCATTGGGTATTGTTATCAGCTTCATTTCACGGTTACCCACTTCTTTGGTCTTTAATATTTTATACAGATTC
>JABFSP010000160.1 GCA_013140565.1 Ignavibacteria bacterium | reverse complement strand
ATTTAAAACATCGGTTGGGCAGACAGTTGCATTTGTGGGTCCAGCAGGTGCGGGAAAAACAACGCTAGTAAAATTACTGGTGGGTTTATATACACCGCAAACAGGAATGATCTGTTATAACGGAATACCCGGTGGTGAAATTGATTTTGATAATCTGAGAAGCCAGATAGGTTTTGTAACACAGGATACACAGTTGTTTGCTGGTACAATAAAGGAAAATTTGTTATTTGTTAATCCCAATGCAACTGATGAAGAAATACTGGATGCGCTTAATAAAGCCGCATGCCAGAATCTTTTAGTGCGTGCCGATAAGGGAATTGATACGGTAATTGGCGAAGGCGGCGTAAAGGTTTCGGGTGGCGAGAAGCAGCGGCTATCCATAGCGCGCGCGCTTTTAAGGAAGCCAAGACTGCTTGTGTTTGACGAGGCAACTTCCGCGCTTGATTCATTAACCGAAGAAGAGATAAGCCAGACAATTCGCGATGTATCAGCAAGGACTGATCATATCACAATACTTATAGCACACAGGCTTTCAACAATTATGCATGCCGATAGAATTTACGTTTTGGAAAAAGGCAGTATGGTTGAAGAAGGCAGGCATGAGGAGCTGCTTGAAATGAAGGGTTTGTATTACGCAATGTGGCGCCAGCAGATAGGTGAACGCCACAGGAGGGAGGGCAACGGTGTGCCCGTGAGTGATGTAAAGCAAAAAGAGCTTATTAAGTGATGTTTTTTTATCCAAAAATTTGTCACTCATTATAAACTCATTGATTATATCTAAATATTGTGTTAAAATTACACATGCAAAATACTACCACATCCCATCAGATAGGATCTGATACCACCACAGAAATGGTAAGAATTCAGGTTTTCCCTGAATACATCCCGGAGCAATCCAGCCCGGAGGTAAGCCGCTTTTCATTCACTTACAGGGTCATAATAACCAATCTTGGCATGGCAAAGGTAAAACTGCTTTCCCGTCACTGGCTGATAATTAATGCAGAAGGTGACCAGGAAAGAGTCGATGGGCCAGGTGTTGTTGGCTATACCCCTGAGCTTGAAGCTGGCGAATCGTTTGAGTATTCCAGCCACTGCCCCATAAACACAAACTGGGGCACAATGGAAGGAAGTTATACCATGATGCGGGAAGATGGCAGTAAGTTCGAAGCGAACATCGAGAGATTTTATCTTGTAAGCGATGAAGTTTTAGCATAGAGTCTGTCTTTTTATTTGAGGCATAATAATTATTAGCGGAAATTAGAGATAATTTCCGTTTTTTTTATAATCAATTTCTGCAGGGTATTGCATGTTTCGTCCTTACATATTAATTTCTCTAAAATAATTCAATATGAAACAGATAATTAGTGCGTTATCTTTGGTTTTTATATTCTGCCTATTTCCTTCCTCAATGCTTTCACAGGGCTGGGCACCGCAAACCAGCAATACAAACGAAATATTTTATTCTGTAAACTTTACAAATGACCAGACAGGCTGGGCTTGCGGCAATAACGGGGTGATACGGGCAACTACAAACAGCGGCGTTAACTGGTTAACGCAGACCTCAACTTTCCCCGGTCCCTGGTTTGAAGTGTATTTCATTAATTCCCAAACAGGATGGATTTGCGGAGGTAACGGAGTGTTAAGGAAAACCACTGATGGAGGTTCAAACTGGTTCAGTATTTCAAGCGGTACATCAAGCACTCTATATTGTATTTTTTTTATTGATGCGCAAACAGGCTGGGTAGTTGGTGGTCCGCAGACTCCGAGGAAAACAACTGACGGCGGCAATAACTGGGTGCAGCAGGCAATTCCAATTGGAGGAACAATATGGACAGTCAATTTTATTGATGCACAAACGGGATATGCATCATTGGATGGCGGCGGATTTTTAAAAACCACAAATGGCGGAACGAACTGGATATCTTACTCAACCGGAACCGGCGGCACAGTATGGTCAACATTTTTTACTGATTCACAAACAGGTTACATTTGCACCGATGGCGGCGGGATCAGAAAAACTACCAACGGCGGGGTAAACTGGATAGCTCAGTCAAGCGGAACAGGACAGCTTCTGCATTGGGCTTTTTTTCCTGCATCAGGAACGGGATTCACAGGTTACATAAGCGGATGGGGCGGAACTATTCTGGCGACTGTAAATGGAGGTACAAACTGGACTGCTCAAATATCGGGCACTGTGCAAAATCTGCGCTCAATGTATTTCCCTTCATCTGTCACAGGGTGGGCAGTTGGAGATAATGGAACAATTTTAAAGACTACAACTGGAGGTATTTCTCCGGTAAATATAATTTCAACAGAAGTACCGGAAAGTTTTGAGATGTATCAGAACTACCCTAACCCGTTCAATCCAATAACTCAGATCAAATTCCAAATCCCAAAATCAGAATTTGTGAAGCTGACAGTATTTGATATGCTCGGTCGTGAAATTGAAACACTGGTAAACGAAGAATTGAATGCAGGAAAATATAATGCGGACTGGAATGCTGCAAATTATACCAGTGGAGTATATTTCTACAGGCTAAATTCTGCAAATTACTCGGAAACCAAACGCATGGTACTAATTAAATAACAGACTGTAAAAAGAGTGTGGCTCTTTTCGAAATCACCCTTTTGCGGGAATGAGTTTATTATTATTTGATCTCAGCAGGAAACTCCCCGCAAACCAAGGATAATGATGTTGATCGGGTAATTTATGATAATTGATAAGGATATTCAGAATGCTTCTGCTTTTTTTGACAACCATTCTTTGAACGGAAAATGACGGCTAATTGAGAGTTTTCCATAATATATAATTTTACTTATTTCTACGTTTCAATAATTCATCAGTTTTCTCAAGCACCCATTCTTTTAAGTTAAAGTATGGGACCTTTTCAACCTTCTTTTGAATCAGGAAAATATTTTCCGGGGTAATGTTTATCCCCAGTTTTATAAGCTCGGAAACAAAGTTGAGAAAGTTAGTAGTCATTTCGAGTTTCTGCGGAGTAATGTTTTTTTCCCTGTGAAGGTAATGCCTGTATGAATCTATCGCCTGGATAAGCTCTTCGGTATACCCAAGCTCGAAATAAATTCTGATCAATAAATTTTTAACGCCCATCTTCTTCATTATTCTTTCTGTTTGAATAGTTGAAAGATATTTCAGGGACTTTTCGTAATTGCCTTTTTCGAATTCTATTAAAGCAAAAGAATAATCTATTGTCTCTTCAGCGGTCTGAGGATCAAGCCGGCTCTTGTAATTTTTAATGAAACCCGTAACCCACTCAAATTCTTTCAGTTTAGCTGCATTTTGCACCACTGCTTCAAAGAGGTTTTGCTGTATAAAGCCAACATCTTTGGGGAATATGTTCTTTTCAAAGTATTTTTTTGTTATGCTGAATTGAAGTTTATGATATTCCGCTTCTCCTTTTTGTTTCCGGTTAATACAGTGATTGTACAATGCAACATAAATAATGTGCTGCATCAGATCATTAAGTTTATCTTCAGATCTATCCCAGAACTCCATTAATGCTATGAAATATTTTTCCTCTTCTGTACTTGAGAGCATTGCCAGATTGTGATATAATGAAACCAATGTTGATCCTTTGTAGTCATGCTTGCTAAGAAATTCGATTACCTCCTTATACAGCTTAAAATCATATTTAGCATTATACATTTTAGACATTGTTCTCAAACGGTGATATTTCATCAGGAGAACGATAAGAAAATACTCAACAAAGTCATCTAATTCGTTTTGATATTTTGGTACGGTTGCGCTTTCGCTTTTATTGTTAAGATGCTCAGTAAGCCAGCTTGTATATTTGGATTTTGCCTCATAATACTCAACGGTATGCTTACTTTTATTAAGCAGTGCTTCCATGCTTTTTGCCTTTTTATCAAACAAGCTGCTTAAATTCCTTTCGAAAAGCTCAGAAAGAAGCTTTATATTATACTCAAGCTCATATTTCCTGAAGCCGGAGACTGCGATATACTCCATTACCAGGTTTGTAGTCAATGAAATAACTTTTCTCATTGTAACATCGCTGTATTTCTTCCCGGGATATACAGCGCTGAATATTTTCCGGCTCTCCAGGCCTTTTGATTCCAGGCTCGGATAATATTTTTTGACTGCATCATAAAACCTGATCACTTCACTCCGATTATTGTGATAAGGCGAGCGGACAAACTTTCCGAACTCCCGGAATTCATCCTTATTGAGTGAACGCAGAGCTTCTGCTAACTGAGATTTTTCCATAATTTGAAATTTTATGCCACAATTCTAGAGAATATTCCGTCAATTTATCATATTTTTCAGAAAAATAGCAACCATTTCTTATCCTGCATTAATTTCCGTGCCACAATTAAACAAAATTTTCTTTGGTTCGGCGTACCTGAAAATATATTTTTGCTCATGGATCTGGTCGTCCTCTGATACTCCAATAAAAAAACAGTTTTACCTCTCCTGAAAAAGAGGACGACCAAGGATTGAACGCTGAGTATGATTCATATTACAAGGCGTTTTAAGCC
>JABFSP010000267.1 GCA_013140565.1 Ignavibacteria bacterium | reverse complement strand
AAAGAGCTTTAATTTCATCGATCTTTTCAATGGAATCTGCTTTGATCCATTTCATTAATATTTTTCCGTTCGGTTTGTATATTTAAAAAATGTATTAAAAATAAAAACAAAGGTTTAGTTATTCAATAACTAAACCTTATGTAAAAATTTCGGTCCGCTGCTGCTTAAAACGGTATCCTGAAGAAAATTCCCAATACTGAAAATACTATAATTATATAGAAAATCAGGAATCCCAGCGCGAAACCTGTGCTTGCCCCTGTTGAGGGATAGTTTACTTCATTTTCATTATCCATAAACGCAATTTAGCAATTATTTTCCTGAAATGTAATTCTTTAATTCAGTAACACTGGATTCAAAATCAAACATATCGTAAACCTTGAAAAAATTCTTAGTATCGCAAACTTTTTTGTATGAATATTTGGCGATATCAAGTTTTGTATCTTCAAATGTAAAATATCTTAACAATTCCACAATTTGTTCAGCAGTAAAGAAGTTGTTATCAATAGCGGTCTTAACAATTGTCGAATTATATGATTCAAAGTTCCTGTTATTGATAGTGCTCTTTAGATCTTTATAATCATCCTTCTTCATCACCTTGTATCGGCATTCATCAGATATGTTAGACTGATCTTTATCTTTATCCTTAAATTCTTTTCCGCCATCCCCGCATTTCTGCACAAACTCACCTAAAGGCACAAGCCTGTTATAACCGTACTTTTTCTTTTTGTACACCACAAATGTATTGTACTCATCAATTACCGCATAAAGATCACTGCCTGATGGAATTTTTATTTTACCGTCAAATATCACATCACCCTGCACATCCGGCTCACTGCCTGCCCTTAGAACCTTTAGTGAGTGCTCACCCGCCGGCAGATTGTCAAACTCAGCGTAATTACCTGAGCCAAGGGTTGTGTTATCCAGTGTGACTGAGAAATTGCCATCATCATGCAGCGAGAGCTGCAGATATGAACTCTGCGAAAATACTGTAGCTGCAAAAATAACCATTAAACTTAAACCTGCAAGGAATCTATTCCTCATTAAATATCAGATCCTTTCTTTATATTTTAATTCCCTGAATTCTATAGTAAATTTTGTGCCATTTGAACTGTTTACTTCTATGACACCATCAAGCTGCCTGACCAGTGTATCTACAAGCTGCATTCCAAGCGAATCACTCTTATCAAGCTCAAATGATTCAGGTATGCCTATACCGTTATCAATAACTTCCAGTATCACGTTCTCATCTGATCTGCGCAAATTTAACTCAATTTTTCCAATGTAACCATCCGGGAATGCATGCTTAAGGATGTTATTTATAAGTTCATTTACAATTAATCCGCATGGTATAGCGGTATCAATTGTCATAAGAATATTTTCGGCGTTTATTGAGAAATCTATTCTGGCGGTACTGATATTATAGGCACTTAACAAATGTTTGACCAGGTCATTCAGATAATTGCCGATATCTATTTGTGATATATCGGCCGACTTATATAATTTCTCATGTATTAGAGACATTGTTTCAACCCTGGAGCGGCTTTTATTAAATATTTCAAGGTCCCGTGGATCATAAACATATTTTGACTGCAGCTTTAAAAGACTAATTATGATCTGCAGGTTATTCTTAACCCTGTGATGGATTTCTTTCAAAAGAAGCTCTTTTTCTTTAAGAGATTTCCACGTAATTCCTTCTGCAAGTTTTCTCGCAGTTATATCGGCAGCAACTCCCAATACATGGTACTCACCATCAGTACCTTTTAGCGGGACTTTTATTGTCTGGAACCATTTGGTTATACCTGACCTGGAATCAGTCACACGTTCTTCAGGAATGAATTTAGGATTACCTGTTGAAATGACTTCCCTGTCGTCATTCAGAAAATGTTCAACTTCATGAATATTAGAATTAAAATCCGCATCAGATCTACCGATGAGATCATCCACAGTAGTGCCGTAATTTTCTGCGACAGCTTTATTGACCAATGTAAATTTACCATCCCAATCCTTGGCAAAAACAAAATTCGGGTCAGTATCAATAACAGTTCTTAAATACTCCCGTTGGGCAAGTAAAAGTTCTTCCGCTTTTTTTCGCTCTGTAACGTCTTCAACCAGGGAAGCAACGCCGATGACTTCATTATTTTCATTAATAAGCGGCGTATTATACCACTCGCACAAAATTTTCTTACCGTCTTTTGTGATATTTTCATTGGTACTTCTTTCACCGCCTGATTTACCGATAAGTTGTTTCCAGATTGCTGAAACATGCCCTTTAGCTTCTTCAGGAATTATTATTTCAGCATTCTTGCCTTCAACCTCTGATTTCTTCCATCCGAATATCTTCTCAGCGGAATTATTCCATTGCAAAATTTCGAAATTCATACCCCATTCAATTACTGCCAGCGGTGTTCGCTCCACATGCAGCAGAAGTTTCTGCCGTGAATTCCTCAACTCCTCTTCAGTCCTTAGTCTTTCAGTTATATCCTGAAGTGTGCCTATAATTGCAAGTTTTCCGTTGTAAAACATTTTGGAACCTTTTACTTCAACGTCAATTATCGTTCCGTCCTTTTTTACTGCCTTAAATGAATACTGTATTGTATTGATCTCATTATCGGTACGTTTTCTGATATTTTCAATTACAAGGTCCCTGTGATCTGCCAATACAACATCCCAGGCATTCCTGCCAAGCAGCTCACCCTTACTGTACCCAAATATCTCTTCATACTTCGGATTCACGTAAGAGTAACTGTCTTCCTGCAAAATGTAAATACCTACAAGCGCATTTTCAACCAGGCTTCTGAATTTTTCTTCAGCATCAATTATATATCCTTCCGCCCTTGCGCGTTCATGGATCTCCTGTTTTAATTTCAGGTTTGCAGCCTTAAGCTCACTTGTCCTCATATCCACAAGCTCTTCCAGGTGTCCGCTGTACTTTTGAAGTTCCTGTTCAAGAAGTTTTCGGGTTGTTATATCAAAAGCTGAACCCAATATTTCCTTTACTGTACCTTCATCATTCCTTGAAAATACTACTTCATGACTTCTGAACCACCTGAATTTACCTTCTGAATTCAGTATTCTGTATTCATATGTAATTATATCATTATCTTTCGCTTCGTAGTATCTGGAAATATTGCTTCTGAGTTTCTTGTAGTCTGCGGGATGAATGTATTTTTCAAAGAACTCTTCTCCCTTTTTAACTACATCCGCTGCGTCATATCCAAGAAGCTCTGCGATCTTGTAGTTTGTAAAAGTAATTTTTGGACCTTTAAGGTCATATATGTATAACACACTCGGCAGCGAGTCAGCAATTCTTTTGATAAACTTCTGGCTGTTCAGTATTTCCTTTTCTGCTTTCCTGCGGTCAGATATATTCCTGAATACCATAACCACACCAATGAGCTCTCCTTTGGCATTAATAATTGGTGCAGCGCTGTCATCTATCTGAATTTCGCTCTTATCTTTTGTTATCAGAATTGTATGATCTTCAAGACTGATAACTTTACGGCTTGAAACAACATTCTGTATCGGGTCAGGGGACTTCTCTCCGGTATCTTCATTGTAAATATTAAAAACATGGTCAATTAACAGTCCGTTTGCTTCAGAACTTTTCCAGCCTGTTAATTCTTCGGCGGCTTTATTGATAAATAATATTTCTCCCATCTTGCTGGTCACAATTACTGCGTCACCAATGCTTTCAAGAGTAGTAGCCAGCCAGTTTCTGTTCTCTTCAAGTGAAATTTCGGCAGCTTTACGTTTATTAATACTGCGATTCAGGAGAAACACTGCAAGGATAAGCAGGACAAATGCAATAATGTTGCCTATTACAAGGTTTACAAGGGTATAAGATGAACTTTTTCCCGCTTCAAGAAGCCTGGTATTTAGCGTAGACCTTTCTTTGATCTGGATACTTTCAATGCAGGCTTTTATTCGGTCAACATATATTTTCCCGTTTTGAGTAAACTCAATTTGCGCTTTATAATCCTTAAAGCGTTTTTCCTGCAGCTCAAGCGACTCCTGAAGAAGATCTTTCCTGTTAAATATCAGTTGCTGAAGCGTATCGAGAGTTTTTCTTTCACCATAGTCAGTAACAATTGATAAAAGAATTGAATAAGCGCTATCAATAGAATTTACTGAAGGATAATATTCCTTCATGAATTCTTCATTATTTGTAATGAGGAAACCGCGCCTGTTGGTTTCTGCTTCTATGATATTCGAATAAAGGGCTTCTGAGGATTCAATGATTCGCAATGACCTGGTAATTATCTCTTCATCTTCAAAATGAAATCGAATGTTAAGATAGATCACAATGTTGACAGATATCAATATCAACAGCGCGGCAATAAATCCTATGTTTATGTATTTTTTTTCGGGAAGTCGATTCACATTATTTAGAATGAATTTATAGCACCAATTGAAAAACTAAGGGGAGAAATACATTTTTTGGAAATGATAAAGCAGCATGTTAATAATTATCTATAACATCAAAGATAAACATCGTATCTGTAATAGTAAATAAACAAAAACCAGCATTTTATTTAAAAATGCCGGTTTTACGTTAAAAAATCGCTATATCTATTGTTTAAATCACTTACCTGGATTTTGCATCGATATAAAGGGGCTGTAATTTAGCGGTTAACTCTGGATTGTATTTCATTGCGGATTCAAAATCAGTTGCCGCCAGTTTGTAGAAACCGAGATTGTAGTAGCATATTCCCCTGTTTTCAAAAACCGCGCTGTATTTAGGATTTATATTAAGCGCCTTGATATAATAATTAAGCGCATTCTGGAAATCATCTTTTGCATACAGCACATTGCCAAGCTGAAATAAAGCTAATGTATCATTCGGATTATAGGTTACAGCTTTTCTCAGATCTGATTCTGCAAGGTCAATTTGTCCCCGGTCCAGATAGAGATTCCCGCGGTACGCATACGCCTGGGAATTCTGTTCATCAAGCGATATCACTTTCGAAAAATCTTCAAATGCAGCGGTATCTTTTCCTGCGGCAAGCAGCAGTTTACCTCTTTCGAGATACGAATCAGTATCATTTACGTTCAGTTTAATTGCGAAATCAAAATCCTTCATTGCACTGCTCAGTTCCTTCATCTTAAGATAAACCATACCCCGCTCGGTATAAAGAAAGTACGGCATCAAACCGGATCCTTTGGAATTTATTGCTTTTGTGTAATTTTCAATTGTTTTTGGATAGTCACCAAGCGAAGAGTATACGGTTGCAAGACCGTAATATGCGAGGCCATAACCGGGATCTATTTTTAACGACTTACTCAGAAATTTAATCGTATTAGCCGTATCCTTCAAACTGTTATACGCCATCCCCAGGCTATAATAATACTTCGGATTAGCTGAATCGAGTTCAATTGCTTTTTCATAATTTGTAACGGCATCTCCGTAATTTGCTGAACGCGTATTGATTTCACCAAGTGAAAAAAATACTTCAGGGTAAGTGGGGTCAAGGCTCAATGCTTTGTTATAATATTCTGATGCTTTGCTGTAATCTTCGGCAAGAAGTGCCAGGTTGCCCATTTCAAGAAATGCCTGTGTATATTTCTTATCTATTTCTGAAGCTAATTTAAAATATTCAAGGGCAGTCATATAATCTTTGTTGTTCTTGTATATCATTCCCATTCTGAAAAACATTACTTCGTCTTTCTGGAAACCCATATTATAAGCCCAGGAGTAATCTGTAAGCGCTTTATCATACTGCTTCAACTCATAATACGCGTTCCCGCGCTGGTAATATCCTTCATCGTGTCCGCTTGAGATCTTTAAATACTTTGTAAAGAGATCAACCGCAGTTTCATATTCTTCGGCTTCAAGAGCATCCATTGCTTCACCAAAAGTAACGCGTGTAGAATCAAATGAGTAGGTGAGATTAGAGACAAATATTAACGCTGCTGCTAATAAAAGGAGTTTAATTCTCATTCCCTGTTTTATAATTTTTATTTTAAAAAATCAGATATTCTTTTAAGCCCTGCAAGCCGCCCTCCCTGCCAAAACCGCTTTCTTTGTATCCGCCAAATGGTGAGGCCGGGTTAAACTTGTTGTAGGTATTGGACCATACTACACCTGCTTTTAACTGAGAAACCATCTTGAATATTTTTGATCCTTTATCTGTCCAGATTCCCGCTGAAAGTCCATATTGAGTATTATTAGCCTTTTCAATTGCTTCTTTTGGCGTTCTGAATGTTAAAACAGAAAGAACCGGTCCGAAAATTTCCTCCTGAGCTATACGGTTAGATTGGGCGACATTTGTGAAAAATGTGGGCTTGAAAAAGTAACCGCTCTCAGGCAATTTGCACTCAGGCTGGTAAATGCTGCAGCCTTCCTCTATTCCTGATCTTACAAGCTCAGTTATTTTATCCAGCTGCATCCTGGAATTTATAGCGCCAACATCAGTGTTCTTATCCATCGGATTGCCTACTCTTAAACTCTTTAAGCGGTGTTTAAGTTTCTTAATTACAAGATTCTTTACACTTTCCTGGACAAATAATCTGGAGCCGGCACAGCAAACGTGCCCCTGGTTAAAATAAATCCCGTTAACAATTCCTTCTATAGCCTGATCGATCGGTGCATCTTCAAAAATTATGTTTGCGGCTTTTCCGCCAAGCTCCAAAGTAACTTTCTTATCTGTTCCGGCAATTGAGCGCATTATCAGCTTGCCAACTTCTGTTGAGCCGGTAAACGCTATCTTTTTTACTTTAGGGTGATTTACAATTGCCGCCCCTGTATCACCTGCCCCACTGATGATATTAACTACACCATCAGGCAAGCCTGCTTCCTGAATTACTTCAGCCAATTTATAAAGTGTAAGCGGTGTTGTTTCAGCGGATTTAATTACAACGGTGTTACCGCATGCTAAAGCCGGGGCAATTTTCCATGCAGCCATTAACAAAGGAAAATTCCACGGAATAATCTGTCCTACTACTCCAACCGGTTCAAATAACTGGTTCGGGAATGCATACTTAAGCTTATCAGCCCAGCCCGCATAGTAAAAGAAATGGGCCAGTGCCAATGGGACATCAACTGATTTTGATTCCTTAATTGGCTTCCCGCCATCCATTGTTTCAATTACTGCAAATTCCCTGGCTTTTTCCTGCATTATCCTTGCAATACGGAAAATATATTTAGCGCGCTCTTTTGGCGGAGTTTTGCTCCATACTTTATTGTAAGCACGCTCTGCTGAAAGAACTGCCCTGTTCACATCATCTTTGGATGCTGATGCGACTTCGGCTATTTTTTCTTCGGTAGCCGGATTCACAGTTGCAAAGTATTTTTTTGCTTTCTGCCACTTACCATTTATAAAAAGGTCATACCGGGGTTTTACCTCGATATGATCTTTTGCTTCAGGTGAGGGCGTGTATTCCCACACCGGCTTTTTGGAAACTGATGAGCTGCTTTTTGAGCCGCCATTACCGTTAGCGGAAATGCGAACTGAGGCAGTTGCAGATTTTTCCCTGAATGTCATTTTACATTAAATTAAAATTGGGAAACTTAAATAAGTAAAGCCGGACTAGAATGGTTCTGCTGATGAACCTTCGCCGCCTGCCGGCGCGTCATCGCCGCAGCTTTCGCCGTTGGTATCAACAAATTTCTTAATTGCATCAAGATTTTCTAATATCATCTTAGCTTTGCTTAAACCGAATGAAAATGTGAACTTTGAACCGGGGTTCAGGCAAATAAGTTTGTTTCCTTTGTATTCTGAGATTTCTGGCATTGTATTATGTTTGGTTAGTTAATATTCAGTGTAATTATAATTTTCTTCTTCTTTTATCCAGGAAAATGTATTTGTGGCTGCATTCTTAAACTGCATTAATGCTTTTACTTTTTCCTCACATCTGTAGTTTTGATTGAAATAATTTTCAGCTTTTGATTCTTCACCTGATATTTTTGATGTAATGAACAGGTATTCAAAGAAAACATTATAAGCAAAATCATCACATATCTGTTTCTCTTTTTTCAGCTCTTCAAGGGTCTGGTCAACAAAATCGTAATTAGGGCTCAACTGTTCCCTTCTTGCATTATCTGGCTTTATATATACCAATTTACCGTTCTTATACTCCAAAAACCAGCTGTACCATAACCCTAAAACTGCAGGAGACATTCTAGAGTTAACCAAAATAAGCGGGTTACCCGGGCCTGAGGTATCGACGTCTGCATTTTGGACCATAAACAAAGGAGCAGGTCCTTTTTTATGATCGAAAATATACAAATTATGGAATATATACGGCGATGCTCCTTCAGTTAAATAAACAAGCAATTCATCACTGCCGTCTTTATTCAGGTCAACCAGCTTATGATCAGCATAGTCAGTAAACGTGCTATCCATTTTAAATAAAACGGTTCCGTTCTTTGAAACACTGAACATTCCCGTAAAGAATTCTGATGAAAGACTGTTTATGTTTATATCATAATCAAAATATTTAAAGCTTAAACTGGTATCTCCTGTATTGTATGCTAAAACATCTGTTCTGCCGGCAAATAAAACAACCGCAATTATAAACAAAATTGTTCTAATCATTGGTAAAATAGTCTGCTGATTGATATACACCCGTCTGTTCTTTTCTGTACTGCATCAACAGGTCATTTAATAAAGATGATGCACCCATCCTGAAAAGATCAGGGGTAAGCCACATCTCTCCAAGCGTTTCCTTCACAAGACAAAGATACGCAATTGCGTCCTTGGTTGTTTTTATCCCGCCCGCGGGTTTCATCCCGATTATTTTACCGGTTTCGTTGTAAAAATCACGGATCGCTTCAAGCATCACCAGCGTAACAGGCAGCGTTGCCGCGGGCTGTACTTTTCCGGTTGAAGTCTTAATAAAATCAGCTCCTGCAAGCATTGAAATAATGCTGGCCTTTCTGACATTATCATATGTTTCAAGCTCTCCGGTTTCCAGAATAACCTTCAAATGAGCTTCACCGCACGCTTCTTTTATTGCTTTTACTTCATCATATGTATATTGATAATTGCCTTCAAGGAACTCTCCCCTGCTTATAACCATATCAACCTCATCAGCGCCCATCTGCACAACCCTTTTCACTTCATCAATTTTTAATTTCATTGGCGACTGACCGCTTGGGAATGCAGTTGCAACGGATGCAACATTTACACCGCTGCCGGCAAGTGCTGACTTGGCAATTTTTACCATATTGGGATACACACAAACAGCCGCGACATGCGGGATTTCTTCACTTCCGTCCATAGGTCTTATTGCCTTTTGGCACAATGCGTATACTTTACCTTCTGAGTCTTTTCCTTCAAGGGTAGTCAGGTCTATCATAGAAACAGCCAGTTTTATAGCGTGAACTTTGCTTTCTTTTTTGATGCTTCTTCCCGCAATTGAAGCTGCTCTTTCTTTAGCGCCCGTTTCATCGACTGCAAGGTGAAATGATTCAAGGCTGTTTATTGCTGAGTTGATATTCATATTTTGGCAAATTTACGCATATATTTGATTAATAAAAACGAATTTCAGTTAATAAATTCAGAATTTTATGGATTAAATCTAATAATGCAAAATGTTATCTTTGTTGATTACTGAATATTTAATTATTGAATAATGACTACTTCAATTCAACACAGCACAATAAAAAAAACTCAACCGGGACAAAAAGAATATACCATTGATCAATTTTTTGCAATAAGGGCAATATCAGGATTTACAGTTTCCCCTGACGGTAAGACCATCGCATACATCACCAACACTAACGGAATGCCGAATATATGGACCCTGCCTATTGGCGGCGGATGGACAAACCAGATAACTCTGGAAGATAACGCCGTTTCATCGCTGCATTATTCCCCCAAAAAGAACGACATACTCTTTTCCAAAGATAATATGGGTGATGAAAATCACCTGCTGTATATGGTTTCAGATAAAGGCGGTGAAGTTAAAGCCTTAACGCCCGGTCATAAAGGCGCGCAGGTCGGCTTTTGCTCATTCAATAAAAAGGGTAATAAAATATTGTTCAGCTCAAATAAACGCGACTCAAGGTACTTTGATACATACCTTCTAGACCTGAATACCGGCATAGAAGAATGCGTTGCTGAACATAACGAGCCTTCCCCGATTTCCGCAATTGACTGGAGTGCAAATGAAAGATTTATACTTTACCAGAAATTTTACAGCAATTCAAACCACGATATACTGCTTTATGATACCGAAACATCAAAGATCACAAATGTTTCAGAACATGAAGGCTTAATGAAAAATGGCGCCGGTTCCTTCAATAAGAAAGCCGATACGATATATTTCCTTTCTGATTACGAACGTGAATTTACGGCATTGGCTTATTATAAAATTAAGACGGGAGAAATTGGCTGGTCACAGCTGGAAAAATGGGATATTAATGATTACGCATTTTCAAATGATGAAAAGAATTTGCTCTATTCGGTGAATGAAAGCGGTACTACAAGGCTTAAAATGAAGAATCTTAAGTCAGGTAAAATAAAGACCCTGAAAATTCCAAAAGGCAATTGTAATTCATTTAAGTTCACAAAAGATGATAAAAAGATAGTACTGATATTTGACTCACCCCAAAACCCGAATGATATTTACGTATATGATATCAAAAAGGAAAAACTTACGCAGGTGACATTTTCGATGATCGGCGGGATCCCGAAAAGTGATTTTACTGTTCCCCAAAGTATAAAGTATAACAGTTTTGACGGGCTTGAAATAAACGGGTTCCTGTACATTCCAAAAGGAATGAAGAAAGACGGGACTAATCCCGCAATTGTCTGGCCGCATGGCGGACCTGAATGGCAGGAAAAAAACCTGTTCAATAAGTACTTCCAGATCTTCACAAACAGAGGATACATTGTTATTGCGCCTAACTTCCGCGGAAGTATTGGTTACGGTAAGACTTTCCAGAGCAAAATATACAGGGACTGGGGCGGAGATGAATTTAGAGATGTACTCGGCGCTCATGATTACCTGTTAAAAAGCGGTTATGTTGATAAAGATAAAATTGCAGTTGTAGGCGGCAGCTTTGGCGGCTTTATGACTCTGACCTGCGTTACAAAAGCGCCCGAACTATGGAAATGCGCAATTGATATATTCGGACCTTCTAACCTGATAACTTTCTGCAATTCAGTGCCGGAGCACTGGAAACCCGGTGTAGCAGGATTAGTAGGCGATGTTGAAAAGGATAAAGATATGCTTATGGACCGCTCACCTATCAACCATATTGATAAGATAACTGCGCCAATGCTTATTATTCAGGGTAAAAATGACCCGCGTGTTGTGCAGGCAGAATCAGACCAGATGGTGGAAAAACTCCGCAGCAGCAGCAAAGAGGTGGATTATAAAGTTCTCGAAGATGAAGGACATGGCTTCAGCAAAGTTTCAAACCAGATACTGGTATGGAATATGATAACCGGCTTTCTTGAAAAACACCTGAAGTAAAATTAAGTAATTATAAAAGTATTAAAGCAAAAAAATAATTGGCAAAACAAGCAATAAACAAGATAATTGACGGCAAACTGATAGCATCTCAGATAACTGATGAGATAAAGAAGGAATTAAGCCTGCATAATAACATTAAACCCGGACTTGCGCTCATACTTGTTGGTAACAATCCGGCAAGTGAAATATATGTTAAGATGAAGGAAAAAAAATGCGCCGAGCTTGGCTATCATTCCATTGTAAACAGACTTTCTGAGAAGATCACCGAAGCTGAACTGCTGGCTCATATCCGTTCATATAATAACAGCAGCAAAATACACGGAATACTCATACAACTTCCATTGCCAAAGCATATCAACGAAATGAATGTACTTGAGGCTGTTGATTACAGGAAAGACGTTGACGGCTTTCACCCAATTAACGCAGGCAGGCTTATGATCGGTGAAAAGTGTTTCACACCATGTACTCCGGCGGGAATTCACGAGCTGCTCAAAAGGTACAATGTCATAACTTCAGGCAAAAATGCTGTTGTTATAGGAAGAAGTAACATCGTTGGTAAGCCTATTGCAAACATACTGCTGCAGAAATCCAAGGGTGCAAATTGCACTGTTACTGTTGCACACAGTGCCACGGCAGGTATCAGTGAATTCACCAAAAAAGCTGATATTATCATTGCCGCCATAGGAAAACCGGAATTCCTTAAGGCAAATATGATCAAAAAGGGTGTTGTGATAATTGATGTGGGAATTAACCGTGTTGATGACCCTGATAGCAAAAAAGGATACAAAGTTGTTGGTGATGTTGATTTTAATGAATGCAGCAAGAAGGCTTCACTGATTACTCCCGTTCCGGGCGGCGTTGGACCCATGACCATTGCTATGCTTATGAAGAATACCCTGGATTCAGCAATGAAAAGAATTTACAGTTAAATCCGTATCAGGATTTAATTCGCCGCGGTGAAATGACAATGCATTTGTATTTGCAGCAAGGGGTCTTATGACCCGACATTTTATAAATTATTGTTAATGGAAAAATCGTACATAGAGCTTGAAATTGCATTTAACGAATCCACTTATGACCTTATTTATAACAGACTTTACCTCAACGGCTTAACCACAATTCTCGAAGAAAATGGTACACTTAAAGTGTACCTGCCGGAAGCTGATTCCCATATCGCCGAGAAGATAAAGAGCGAATTAATCACCGAAGATAATATCCAGGATAACACTATTCATATCGGCAGATTTGAAAATAAAGACTGGAATACTGAATGGGAAAAGACCATTGAGCCGGTTTATATTCTGGATAAACTTGTCGTTTATCCTTCGTGGAAAAGAGAAGAGCTGGACCTCACCAAGGGTAACATTCCAATTGAAATTGACCCCAAAATGTCCTTTGGGACGGGTCACAACGAGACAACACAGCTTATCTTAGAGCAAATGAGCACGTTTATTCAACCTGCAGCCGATAAATACCTGCTCGATTTCGGCAGCGGTACAGGAATATTAAGCATTGCAGCAATAAAATTGGGTGTTAAACGCACCGTGGCTATTGAAATTGACGAAGATTCGTTAATTAATGCAGTAGAATATTTTGAATTAAATGGCGTTTCGGGTGATGTTGTTTTGCATCAGGCGGATATTGCGGAAATATCTGAAACCGGGTTTGATGTTGTTGCTGCAAATATTACAAGTAACGTGATTATCCCGAATCTGGGGAATATATATGGTAAGCTGAAAACCGGCGGCAAGCTTTTTGTTACCGGTATTCTGAAAGAAGAGACTGAAACTCTGATAAATGAGCTTACGAAACACAATTTTTTGATGAAGGAATTGAAACAAAGAGCTGAATGGTCAGCTTTTTATGCTATAAAACAATGATAAGATCTACAATTGATATAGGCACCAACACGATCCTCATGCTGATTGCTGAGTACGATAAACAGACAGGAAATATCAAAACAATACTTGATATCCAGCGCGTACCAAGGCTTGGAAAAGGTGTTGATTCAAACCGCAATATATTGCCGGAATCAATACAGAAAGCAATTGATATACTTGAAGAGTATAACGATATCAGTGAAGATCACGATTCCGATAAAATTACCGCAACGGCAACCAGCTTTATCCGTGATTCACATAACAAGGATGAATTTATAAATGCCATTAAACTTAACACTGGTATAGAAATAGAAATTCTCTCAGGCGATGACGAAGCTAAATGGACCTATGCCGGAGGCGTTTACGATAAACTTGGCAGTAACTCCAGACTCACAACAATTGATATTGGCGGCGGAAGTACGGAAATCACAACTTCTGCAAATCCAATTGGCATAATCAGCGACCTGCTCACACAAAAAATTACCGGCAGAAGCATGAATATCGGCTCAGTTAGACTAAACGAAAAATACCTGAACAACCACCCCCCTGCTTTTGACGATATTATGAACGCTGAGAAATTCATTAATGAGCACTTAGCTGAAATTGATTTTGATATTTCAGGAACTGAGCTGATTGGAGTCGCAGGTACGGTTACAACACTTGGCGCAATTGTACTTGGACTTGATAAATTTGATGCTCATAAGGTTGACGGGCTGAATATCACATTCACAGAAATTGAAAGTGTGCTGAACAGGCTCATACCAATGCCCATTGAAGAATTATACGGCATGGGTGATTACATGACAGGCAGGGCTGATATTGTGATTCCGGGAATATTGATACTGAAATGTTTCATGAGAAAATTCGGGTTTGATAGTCTTAAGGTCAGTACAAAAGGCTTAAGGTATGGTGTGTTTTTGAGGGATGTTATTTAATTCCTCAAGGTTGTTGGTGAACTTCCTCTGCTAAGCAGAGTAAGTCATGCAACACCAACAACGGGGTAAATGCATTAAATCCATGACTATGTAAATCGAAACGCCGTTTCGATAATATCTAATTCACCTTAGTCAAAGCCAATATCCCCTGGTAAACCAGATTCACCGCAATTGCCAGAATAAAAAATCCCATCATGCGTGTTAATACATTTATTCCGGTTGAGCCGAGTTTTTTCATCAAAGGAATCGATAGCACAAGGAATAAATAAGTTACTAAACCTATCAGAAATATCCCTATCACAAATCCTGCGTAATCTTCTACATGTTCTGCGCTGGTTGACATACCAATAACCGCGCCTATTGCGCCGGGACCGCTGAGTATCGGCATCGCCATAGGCATAAATGATATATCAAGATCCTGTACCTTCGAAGTATTCTGCTTCTCGTCATCAGCTTTTGAATTCACCATCTGCCAGCCGGTGTTTGCAACAATTAAGCCGCCTGCAATTTGAAGTACTCCAAGCGATATCCCAAAGAGCTCCAGCAGCAGTTTGCCTATGAACAAGAACGTGATGAGTATTATAAACACATTAATTGCGATCTTCCGCGCCTGCGATTTGCGGAAATCAGGTGTATCGTGGGCAGTCAACCCGGAAAATGCGGGCACTCCCCCGATTGGATTTATCAGCGGGAATAACACGCTGAAAGCAACACCTGTAAATGTTAGTATATCCTGAATTGCCATTAATCAGTGTAGAAAATTTTATTTATAATATCGCCGGGTATATATCGTGAAGATTGCCTTACTATAGCTTTCAAAGTGCCTTTATCAATAAATTTGTGATTAGGAATTAAAAGGGTCTGTTTTTCGTTTCCAAAAGTTCTTCTTAATTTTATATGACTGCCTTTTTGTGAGTAAACAATAAAACCCTGTTCTTCAAATAGCTTTATTAGCTCAATACCTGAAAGACTTTTAAGCTTGGGCATAATCTGGTTCTAATTCAAAAGTAACAATTAATCCAGGGTTTTGGACTAGACCAAATTCTGAAGCATCTTCACCTTCCAGAAAAAGCTCAACAGCTTCCTGTAAATTTGAAGCAGTTTCATCAAGTGTTTTACCTTGTGTTACTACAGGAATCTCAAGGCATTCCGCAACATAAAACCCATCTTCACCATGCCGAATAACGCATTTAATTGTTTTTTGTAATGACATATTCAACTTTTATTTTGATGTTAAAATAATACTATTACTAAAAGTAAACAATATAATTTAATTTACTATTTTATCTCACAATACTTCAGATTAATAATTCCCAGCCCGTCAACATACATCCCTGAAACGCGCTTCTGCTTCAGGTAAATATACTTATTATAATACACAATTATCCAGGGCGAATCTTCAAACAACAATTTATCAATTTCGTTATAGACCTTCATGCGCTCATTAAAATCAGTGAGTTTTAAACCCAGCTCATATAATGAATCAACCTTAGGATTTTTGTAATGCGAAGTGTTCGGTCCAACGGGCGTTTCATTCTTACTGTAGAAGAGCGCGTAATAATTTTCGGGGTCGTAATAATCAGCGCCCCAGTTGGCACGCCAAAAACCCAGCTTACCTTCATTCTGCGCTGAGCGGTGCGTAGCACCGAGCATTTCTTCGATCTGTAGATTTACCCCAATCTCCTTCAACTGCGCCTGTATCGCTTCGCACAGCTCACGCTGTGATTCATCATTATGATACACAAGCTTTAATGTAAGCCCCTTGCCTTCAGGGTAACCTGATTCTTTGAGCAATTGTACAGCCTTCAGTTTATCGTAGCTGTATCCTTTTACATCCGCTGAGTATCCCGGCATGCCAATAGGCAACGGACCGTTTATACCGGGGGTACCTTTATTCTTAAGTACAAACTTACATATCTTATCTCTATCAATTGCGTAGTTTAATGCCTGCCGCAGCTTTTTATTTTCCGCCAGCGGATTATCTTTTCCGCCTTCCATCTTTACATTAAGCATTGAACCAAGATAAACCGTATTAAGATACGGCTGTTTGATAAGCTCAAAGTTATATTCCGGCTTAAGCTCGCCCTTATCATCAGTAATTAATCCAAACACATCAATCGAGGGCTTCTGGAAATCAAGCTTGCCCTCTTTGAAATCCAGAAACTCAGTTTCGGGGCTGCGGATAAATGAAACACTGAAGCCATCTATTTTTGGCAGCACACTCCCCTTGTTATCCTTAGCCCAATAATTTTCATTTTTGGTGCAGGCAAGCTCTTTATCAACATCCCATTTCACAAATCTGTAAGGACCCGTTCCAACTATCCTGAAACCAAAATCTTCCCTGTACATTTCAACTGCTTCACGGGGATAAACATAACCGTACGGCATTGTAAGTATGCTCAAAAAAGGGGCGAATGGCTGAACCAGTTTAATTATAAAAGTTGAATCATCCTTTGCAATGAATCCCGAAATACCGTTTACCTTATCAGGCGCGGCGGCAAATTCTTCAGCGCCTTCGACTTTATCGCGGTAAACCCATAAGCCGCGTGTTTTTGCCCGCGGGTCGCATACACGCTCATAGCAGTATTTAAAATCTGCGGCTGTGACCTTACGGCCCTTACCGCCCGGGAAACATTTATCATCATGGAAGAACACATCGCCGCGCAAATGAAAAGTGTATGTCTTGCCGTCAGGCGAGACCTCATAGTTTTTGGCAATCAGCGGCTGGAGTTTTGCATCTTTATCGTACTCAACAAGTCCCTCGCAGGTATTTATCAGCACATGCAGTGCGGGATAGTTGTTGCAAGTGATAGGATCAAGACTCTCGATACCGTTTGGTTCGTTATACCTGAAAATTTTCTCGGTGGAGTCTTTTTTGGTACAGCCGATGCCTGAAATTGATAAAAAAACAGCGAGAAGAACGCTTCCCGCTGTTAAAAGGCTTTTAATTGGTATTATCTTTTTAATAATCTGCTAATTATTTAAAGAAATGATGGATTTTGATGAAAATTTATTAGTCTATTATAATTATTTATAAGCATTTTTTCTATGCTTTATTGAGAGTACTTCAACTAACTTTAATTTTTCATTAATCTCAAAAATTATTCTGTAATCTCCAACTCTGTATCTATAAAATCCTGTTAGCTGACCTGATAACTTTTTTATGTTATTATTTTCATAAGGATTGATTTCAAGATGTATAAAACACTTAGAAAGTTTTTTGGCAAGAGTAATATTTGCTTTTGAATAGGCTTTCGCGGCGTAAGAGGAAAGACTAACTTTATACATCCTTCCTTACTTTCCGCCAGTTTGTTCCTTTTCCGGAAGCAAATTCCCGTTTCCCGGCTTTGACTTCTGAAAGAAGACCGGGGATATTCAGCAGTTCTTTTGTAGCAGCATTATCATTCCGATCAGCCAGGTATGAAATAAAATCATCAACAACCAAAAGCTTCTCTTTTGGAAAGTTACGAATACGCTTACTTATGCTGCTTTTTAATGAAGTTGTGGTCATACTAAAAATTAATTATATTATTTTATGGACGCGGTGGAAGCTGTTGAACTGACCATGTATTGCCGTCAGGGTCTGCGAAATATGTAAAAGAACCCCAGGGCATATCCACAACTTCACTCGCATCAACGCCGTTCTTAATAAGCAGCTCACGTGCCGCACGGGCATCTTTTACAACCATCTGAAGTCCTTTGAGTGAACCCGGCTTCATTTCTGTAAGACCCTCACCTATTGCGATTGAGCAACCTGAACCGGAAGGTGTAAGCTGAACAAACCGTAACCCCGGTTTAACTGTGTGATCCTGGTCAGCATTAAAGCCAACCTTATCGGCATAAAATGATTTTGCCCGTTCAACATCACTAACGGGCACAATTACCAATTCAAGCTTCATTTCCATATTTTTGCTGAAATTTGATGTTTTATGAAAATTATTATAGTTTAGTGCATCCTTGGGGGCTCGAACCCCAGGCCTAATGATTAAGAGTCATTTGCTCTACCAACTGAGCTAAGGATGCCCACAAATATGGCAGAAAAATGAATATTAATC
>JABFSP010000085.1 GCA_013140565.1 Ignavibacteria bacterium | reverse complement strand
TCTTTAAGCTCTTTCATTAGTTTGAATATCGCACGTTCTGTTTTTGCGTCAACGCCAACAAACGGTTCATCAAGGAAATAGACATCGCTTTCCTGCGCAAGCGCGCGCGCTAAAAATACGCGCTGCTGCTGCCCGCCCGAGAGCTGCCTTATTTGTCGCTTGGCGTATTTATCCATTTCAACTTTTAATAGTACCTGCTCAACTATTTGTTTATCGCCCGCTTTTGGGAAACCAACAATTGGCAGGTGCGCGTAGCGCCCCATCATTACAACATCTTCAACATTTATGGGGAAATCCCAGTCAAACTGCTCGCGTTGGGGGATGTATGAAATTCGCTTGCGGGATTTATCAATATCCTCACCGAAAATTTTTATCTCGCCCGTATCAAACGGCAGCAGACCCAGCATGCCTTTCAGCAGGGTTGATTTACCCGCGCCGTTGGGTCCAATTATCCCTATCACGCTTCCCGGTTCAATATTCAGGTTAATACCTTTAATTGCGGGTTTCTTGTGGTATGATATCGTTAAATTTTTAACTGTTATTACATTCATAATTGACCGCTATTTCTAAAACTTCTGCTCTATTTTAAAGCTTTTACAATTGTGTTTACGTTGTGCGTTACAGCGCCTATGTATGTTCCTTCAAATGTACCTTCATCGCCAACGGAATCAGAATACAGCGTACCGCCGACCTTTGCGCCCGTTTCACTTGAAATTTCTTCAAGCAGTTTTGGATTTACGCTTGTTTCTATGAAAACGGAATTAAGTTTTCTTTCCTTGATCAGATCTATAAGTTTTTTTACATCCTCTGTCTGTGCCTTCGCTTCGGTTGAAATTCCCTGCAGTCCGCGTACTTCAAGTCCGTATGCCCTGCCGAAATACCTGAACGCATCATGAGAAGTTATGAGCACGCGTTTATCCTGTGGTATTTTCTGTATCTCGGTCTTTATCCAGCCGTCAAGCGAATCAAGTTTTTTGGTGTAGCTCTCCAGATTCTTTTTATAATACTCTTCATTGGCTTTATCTTTTTCTATGAAAGCCTTTGCTATATTTGAGGCGTATGTTTTTACATTCTGCACGTCAAACCATGCATGCGGGTCGGGGTCACCAAATCCTTTTTCATCTGTCATAGGTGTTAAGCCGTTTGTTACAGCTACAACGGTCTTGTTGCCGCCTGCGTTATGCACCATTTCTTCTATCCAGTGCTCCAGCGCAAATCCGTTTATGAACACAAGGTCACTTTGTGAAACCAGCCTTGGGTCGTTTGGTTTGGGTTTGTATGTATGCGGGTCCAGACCCACGCCGCAAATACTAATTGCCTCAACTTTATCGCCGCCAATGTTCTTTACAATATCATTTATGATCGTAATGGATGACACGGCGGATATTTTTCCGCTTTTGGTTTTATTATCACTCTTACCGCATCCAAACAAAACGAACGTTACGGCTATAATTGTAAATAAGTTTAATATTCTTTTTAGATTCTTTATCATATATTTTTTTTGCTATTTGCCTTTCAAGAAAACGCGCAGCGTTTTCGCAGTCCCGCGCTTCTGCTTAGCGGGATCATGTTCTCATCCCGCTACAAATATCTGCTCTGCCATAACCTTGCTTAAAAGATTCTTTTTTCCTTCTGCTATAATTACAACCGAGCCGTCAAATTCAATTTTTTCGCTGAGCGTAATTTTTGAATTAAGCTTAATACCAATCTTTGTTAAGTACTGCAGAATTTCAATTGATGAATCCTTAACTTTTGCAATTGTGTATTCCCTGCCGGGCTCAGTATTCAGCAGCAGCTTGTAATGAGTTGGCGCTAATTTAAGCTCCTTATCCGGTATCGGGTCACCGTGGGGATCGAACTTAGGGTAACCAAGATACTCTTCGAGTTTGTTTATGAACATATCGCTGCAAACGTGTTCTAGAACTTCGGCTTCTTCGTGAACCTGGTCCCACTCATACTGCAGGTGTTCATGCAAAAAAACTTCCAGCAATCTGTGCTTGCGTATGAGGTTGAGCGAAATTTTTCTGCCATTGCCGGTGAGCTCAAAGCCGTGATACGGCTTGTTATGTATCAGGCCTTCTTTGGAAAGTTTATTTACCATTTCACTCACCGATGCCGGCGAAATTGATAGCGCAGTTGCAAGACTGCCGGTGTTGACCTTGCCGCCTTCTTCGGAAATATGGTAAATATTCTTTAAATAATCCTCTTTTGAGCGTGTAGTCATGCGTAATTAAATAATTAGGTAAACTTTATTACAAATTTAGGCAAACCTAAATTTAAAGTCAAGCCTGTTTTGGAACTCATCCGATGACTTTAAGTCATCGGATGAGGGGCTTCCTCCCTCGCCCGTGGTCTTGTGACCAAAGGCTTAAAGACTTAAATTGCATAAATTAATTCCGCGTAAAACATGAAAACAATTACAGCAGCTTTATTTCTATGTATGATCATTTTTACTTCCGCTTCGCAAACGCTGAACATAAAACCATATTCAATAGGCGAAGCCGATAAGAACCACAAATACAGCCTATCGGCAAATTATCCTAAAATTGATTTCGGTCCCGATGCGCTTATGGGTGTAAGGGGAATCGCCGAAGATATCAACGGTTCTATAATGAAATTAATAATGGGACAGTTTACGCCGTTCAAACAACAGGCACTTGAAGATACTATGACCTGCTCAGGGCGTGAAAGTACGCTTGAAATAAATTATTCTACTATATATAAGGATAACGGCTATCTTTGTTTTATGTTCGAAACATTTTCCGATCCCCGCTGTGCAGCTCATCCTATGACGTACCGCACCTCATTTAATTACAGCTATACCGGAAAGGGTTTGCTGACAATTAATGATCTCTTTACACCGGGTACCGGCTGGCTGGAATATATTTCCGATTACTGCATAAAGGAACTGAGTGCCAAGTCTAAAAAAGACGGACTGGAAAACAACGAAGCAAATATACTTGAAGGCGCGGGACCTAAAGTGGATAATTTTTATACGTTCACCGTTAATGATCACTCGCTTGATATTGTGTTTAATCTTTACAGGGTCGGACCCTATGTATGGGGATTCCAAAATGTCAGCATTCCATGGAAAGGTCTTGTTAAAATGCTTGACCCTGCAGGTCCGGTTGGATTTATGGTGAAGTAAAAGTTTAAAATATAGCTCCCCTCCTTTGATAAGGAGGGGAAGTCCCGCTTTAGCGGGACGGGGTGGTATCAGCATATTTGGATTTACAAAATCAAAAACAAACCCCCGTCTGAGATCAAGGAGTAATATAGATTTATGTACAATCCGCATCATCAATAATTCCGCAATTGTAACTCCCCCCTTCGAGAATGAAGGGGGGACGTTTTACAGGAACAAGGGGCTCGAGCCCCTTGTTCATATACAGCTTTTGCGTGAAATTATTCTTTTCAAATTCTAAAACGGCTCATGGCCTGCTTCTACTCCTCTATCCTTGTATATCTGCTCAAGTACCGGGCGCTGTTTCTTCATCACAATAGCAAATACAAACCCGCTTGCGATGGTCACAGCTCCCACTATAATAATTGTAATTTCCATTCCCAAATACTTTGCCAGATAACCCAATGCCATTATTACAAGCGCCATTACTCCCCAGTTGAACGATGTATTCACACCCAGCACTCTTCCGCGCTTTGGCTCTTCGGTCAGCATCTGCAGAACTGTGTTATTAATACCCATTGCCGCTATGAAAGCGAAATCAACACCCATTGCAAAAATGAATGTTGTTACAATATTTCTTGAAATTGCAATTCCCGTTATGCTGATTCCCGAAATGAACGCGCAGATTATGAGAAAGCGTAAAATATTTTTGGTTGATTTCCTTCTGCTCATGTAAATACCCGAGCCTAGTCCGCCAACAGCGCCCGCTAAATATAATATACCAAGTGCTTTCGAGCCGCCCTTCAGGAAATCCGCGTCAATTATCGGCAGCTGGAACGTAACAAAACCGAATACAATACTTATCATTGTTGATATCAGCACAACAGCAAGCAGCGGGCGGTAATGGAACACATATTTTATTCCCGTAACAAACTGTACTTTAACTGAATCACTTTCGGGATTAGGCAGCTGTTTGGGTTTTTTAAGAAGTATAATTGAAACCAGCGCAATCAGGTTTGCCAATAACGCTGTAGCAAATGTACCAACCGCGGCGAACGCCGCAAATAGCAGGCTGAATGTAGATGACGCAGCAACCTGTCCAATTTTAGCATTTGATGCCGCAGCGCCCATAACCCTCGGGAATTCCTGCTTATCGGTAACGATATCTTTCACAAGACCGATCATGCTGGGATAGTTCAATGCAAACACGCTGCCTAATGAAAATCCCATAAGCAATATCAACGGAAACGAAAGCAGGTCGGTGACCACAAGTATAATTGAAACGATTGTCACTAAGGTGAGCCCGATGTTGCATTTTATTACATTGCTTTTTCTGTCATACCTATCAGCCAGCAAGCCGCCGTAAATGCTGAAAAGCAGGAACGGCAGATTCTGCGCGAAACCTATTGTACCA
>JABFSP010000136.1 GCA_013140565.1 Ignavibacteria bacterium | reverse complement strand
AACTATTATCTCCAACTAAAAAATTAAATTTTTTGATCGTTATTGAAATATTAAAAAAGTTTCTGAAGTTATCTACAAATAAATGGTCCATTTTATTACAATTAGTTAATTTATATGTAATTATAATATTATATTTAATTAATTACAATTATATAAAATTAAAAATCCCCTCTCTAAATACAGAGGGGATTATAGCAAAAACGTGATCGGTGAAGCAAAATTATTTAACCAGTCTGTCTGAGCCCGATTTCTAAAGTAACGGAGTTACTTTATCACTCGCGCCCTGCGGGATTTCTAAAATAGCTCCGCTATTTTATCAACATCATTTTCTTAGTATCAGTATAAACTGAATTGTTACCTAAACCAGGGTCAGTTACAGATATTGTATAAAAGTAAATTCCGCTGCTTAAGCCGGTGGAATTAAACTCAACGGTTTCACCATATGACTGCACAACTTTATCCACCAGTACAGAAACCTGCTTTCCGTTAACATCATACACAACTAATTTTACATTCACTCCGGGTTTTATCACCTGGTAATAGATTTTTGTTACCGGATTAAACGGATTCGGATAGTTCTGAAATAAATTATATGATTGCGGAACCATTGGATCGGGATCGCTTATACCAACAAGCGGTAATGAATATTCAAAAACACCCTGTCCTGTTGCAATAGTTGGATGTGCCACAGCTGCAAATAAAGTTGAATCTGTTCCGGCTTTGAAATCCAACCCGCGCACGGTGTAAGTATTGAGCATTGACCCTCCATTGAATTCCTGCCAGCTGAGCCCCTGGTTGGTTGAACGATAAACACCGATAGTTGTATTTGTAGCATTACCAAGTCCGACATAGAATTCAGTCGAACTGCCAATTCTGATAGCACAAGATCTTGGAAGTAAGCCAACCGCTACAGGTAAACCTGAATTCCTTTTCTGCCATAGACCGCCTCCGTTAGTAGAAACGTACATGCCGCCTCCGAGAGTATCAGTATTTACAAACTGACCAAGCAAAACCACTGAAGTATCCAAACGGCTGATGCTTATCTGCCTGATAGGCTTAACGTCGGTTGTCAGCGATGGGAGTCCTGTACTTATTTCAGTCCACGAACTCCCGGCGTTCACTGATTTATATACTCTTGAAGGACCCATTGAAGTCAGCGGATCAAATGAAGTACCTGCATAAACCACATTTGAATTCAGCGGATTTATTGCGACTGCAAGGAAATTTTTAATAGTACCAATTCCTGTCGTAACCGGTACCCATAAAACACCACCATTAGTAGTTTTATAGATGCCGTTTACAGAATTTGTTGTCCCGTCAAAAAGTGTGCAATAAGCAATATCCGGATTGGCCGGAGCAATTGCCAATGCCTGTATATTGATGTTTGTTTCAGTGATACCCGTAACAACCCTTGTCCAGTTTACTCCGCCATCACTGGAGCGGTAAACACCCGGATTTGAACCCGTGTTGGTAGAACCGCACATGACAATATTCGGGTTTGTGGCACTTACTGCTACACACTGCAGGATCAGATTAGTAAGTCCTGTATTGATCTGCAGCCAGTTTCCGCCTGAGTTTGTGCTTTTCCACATGCCCGTAGAATTACTTGCAGCATAAACTACCTGAGGATTTGAAGGCGCTACTGCTATACCCCAGATCTGCCCGGCACTGCTTAGCGATTGAGTCCATGTACCCGGACCATCATCTGCATACATAAAAAATAGTGAGATTACAGCAAGAAGTGTAATTAAGAATAGTTTTTTCATTTGAAACCTCCTGTATAATTTAGATTGGAAAATTTTCAAATTTATAAAACAGGAAGAACAGAATTGTAAAAACTAATTTATTTAATTTAATAAGTCAATACTATTGCAAGGGCTTAATCGGGATAAAAATCATATTTTTACTAAATTTTACAGTTTCGATACTGCTTCGTCATATTCAACTAACAGGTTTTGAATAACAGTCTTAACCGGGAGAATATCGTTTATCAGTCCGCTGGACTGACCCATTTCAAGCTCGCCTTCATCAAGGTCACCCTCAAAAATACCTTTCATTTCGCGTTTGCGTCCCAGCATTTCCTTAAGCTCATCCGCAGAAGCTCCGCTTCTCTCAGCATTAATTACATCTATGGCAAATTTATTTTTGAATAACCGTACGGGATTGAGTTTTTTCATAATGAGATATGTATCATTATCTTTAGCTTCAATTATTTTATTTTTGAAAATCTCACTGCTTGATGCTTCCGTTGTGGCTGCAAAGCGTGTACCTATCTGGACGCCTTCAGCGCCAAGAGCCATACATGCTGCAATCTGTCCGCCGGTAGCAACGCCGCCTGCGGCTATGACGGGAATATCTAGTGCATCAGCTACCTGCGGCACAAGGCATAGGGTTGTAATTTCATCAATGCCGTTGTGGCCGCCCGCTTCGAATCCTTCGGCTACAACTGCATCACAGCCCGCTTCCTGCGCCTTCAGCGCATGTTTTACCGAAGCAATTACATGAATCCATGTAATATTATTATCCTTAAAGATATTTGAAAAGGCTTTTGGATTGCCCGCAGATGAAAAGACGATCTTAACTTCTTCTTTCAGTATGGTTTTGATAAGCTCGTTGATATCACCTCTGATCAAAGGCAGATTCACACCAAACGGCTTTGTGATATTTTTTTCCTTAAAGTAATTGCGGAGTTTTGTGATATGTTCGCTTAAGAGTTCGGGTTTCATTGAGCCGGCGCCAATTAAGCCAAGGCAGCCATTTTCAGAAGCGGCAGATGCAAGTCTCCAGCCGGAGGTCCATACCATTCCCGCCTGCACTATAGCATGTTCAATTCCGAATAGTGTATTTATGCGGGTCTGTTTCACAATAATTCACTCAGCTCTCTTTGAGTATTTTTATCATATCCAGAACAGCGCTTGCCGCTTCGCGGCCTTTGTTATGCTCATCGTTTTGTGAGCGTTTTAATGCCTGCTCTTCCGTGTAACACGTTAGCACTCCGAACGATACCGGCATGTTGTATTCAAGATTGAGCGACATTATCCCATTTGATACAGCATTTGAGATATATTCAAAATGCGCGGTTTCTCCTTTTATCACTGCCCCCAGGCAGATCACACCGCAATACTTTCCGCTCATACACAGATGCTTGGCAGTCAACGGAATTTCATACGCACCGGGTACATGTATTATGGTTATGCTTTTGTCGTCAAATTTATTTTCATGCAGAACACTCAATGCACCCTGAAGCAAACCGCCTGTAACTTCTTCATTAAACCGGCTGACTATTATTGCAATTCTGCCGGATAATTTTTTTGCTGATTTACCTGAGTTTTTCTTTTTTTCTTTCGACATAAAATTAAGCTTTAAATAATCTGTTTTTCATTGCTGTAATCTTTATTTCAGGTACATAGTACCTGCCAAGAATTGATACATCATTTATCCTGCCGCCGTGGAAATCACTTCCGCCGCTTTCAAGCAGGAAATACTGCGATGATATATCGCGGTAATACTCTATATCGTGATCTGAATGCGAGGGATGAACAACTTCAATGCCATCTATACCGAATTCTATCATTTCGAAAAGTGAATTGTTATGCCTTAAATACCTGCCGGGGTGTGCAACAAATGAAAGACCCCCGCTCCTGTTAATAAGAGCAATCGCATCCTTGGTTGAAATATTAGGTTTCTTTACGTAAGCGGGCTTATCATCACCAATGTACTTGCCGAATGCGTCATAGTAGTTATTCACAAATCCGCATTCTATCATAGCAACTGCAATGTGAGGTCTGCCGACTGAGCCATTTCCTTTAACCTGTTTCAGCACATCACCAATAGTAATTGCCATACCAAGCTCATTGAGTTTTTCAACTATCTTCTCGGCGCGCTTCATGCGCTCTTTACGGAAATTTTTAAGGTAATCCAGAAGTTCTGTGTTATTATGATCAATAAAATATGCAAGGATATGCGTTTCTTTTCCGTTATGCTCTGCGCTTATTTCGCAGCCTGGGATAAGTTCAATATCATACCGCGAAGCTGCTTCTAAAGCTTCATCTATTGCATCAACGTTATCGTGATCGGTAATTGCAAGATGAGTTAAACCTGCTGATTTAGCGCTTTGGATGAGTTCTTCCGGCGTATGATAACCATCGGAATAATGTGTGTGAGTATGAAGATCAGCCTTAATATTAGAGTCAACGCTGCCCATGCTGTATTGACTTATGCAGAGAAAGGAATACCAAAAATCACATCAGCCTTGCAGACTTGAATTTATGGGATTGCTCCGGCCCGAATTGGCGCTTAGCAAATATTCCTAATAAAGCCCGAAATGTGGAATTATGGACTAAATCCTGCGGTTTTTCTCCTAAAAAAGCGAAGAATTTAAATTGGTTAATTGTACCGGAGGAGGGACTTGAACCCCCGACCTGCGGATTATGATTCCGACGCTCTAACCACCTGAGCTACTCCGGCTTAATGCTATATTTTACAAATATGCTTAAAAATTGAAAATTATTCAAGACAATAAAATTAATCAATGTTAATTGAAT
>JABFSP010000355.1 GCA_013140565.1 Ignavibacteria bacterium | reverse complement strand
TAATTAACTAAAGTAATGATAAAATGAAATGCAAACTTAATTTCTTTCTGCTAATAATAGTTTTAATGACCGGTATAAGCATAACTTTTGCACAGGAAAAAGAGAGAAAAGGACTATTTGCGGGATTTCCTGAAGAACTTACATTAAGCGGATATGTTGATACGTACATTGCATATGATAATGATAAAGGAAACCCGGTCCGCCAGTTTTCTGCAATTGCGCCATACAGAGATGAGTTCAGGATAAATTTAGCTATGATAGCTCTCAGGTATTCATCAAAACTTATACGCAGCAATGTTGCAATACAGTTTGGTGATATACCAAAGCTTAACTGGCCGCAGGCGCCAAACGAATATCTTCAGTATATACAGGAAGCAAATATCGGGGTATCACCGGGAAAAAACTCATGGGTTGATGCCGGGTATTTCCTGACACATATAGGCGGTGAGGGATTAATTCCAAAATACAATTTCTTCACATCACTTACTTTATGCACATATTATGAGCCATTTTACCAGAGCGGAATAAAATATTCATATACCGGTAAAAAGTTCTATACATCACTTATGGTGCTTAATGGCTTTAATGTTCTGGCTGATAATAACAAAAATAAATCATTTGGGTTGCAAATTGGCTATAAACCAAACGATAAGGCAGATATTACTTTTAACAACATCACAGGTAATGAAATGCCGACAGGTACAGCAGGCAAAACAAGGATATATAACAATCTTGTTATAAAATTATTTCCGTCTAAAAAACTGGATGTGATCTTATGCGGTGATTTCTGCATGCAGGAAAAATCAAAGATAGACGATGCTGAAGCATCCGGTTCAATGTTCTCTGCATTTGCCTCGATGAAATACCGTGCATCGAAGAATGTATCGCTGATGCTGAGAGGTGAGATTTTCCAGGATAAGGATGCCATCATGAGCCCGGCATTTTTGCTTTCTGACAGCACATTCAGCGGATTAAAAGCATTTGGTGTAACCGGGGGAGCCGAATTTAACCCAACGTCTAATTCATATTTCAGGCTTGAAGGCAGATACCTGGCAACGGATGCCGATGAGAAGATATTTTATGAGCAGAAAAATAACCGGTTAGAAGTTATACTTTCCGGCGGAATAGAATTCTAAAGGTACAAATGAAAATTTAAAGGGAGAGTCCGTAATTTGAGGCTCTCCTTTTTTTTGAAATCAGCTAATTTATCACATTTTCACATTATCCCTTGTAAAAACACTAACTTTAAACTTGCATTTTAAAACAAAATTTCATTATTTCGGCTAATTCAATTTAAAATTGGCACCGTTAATGAAAAGAGCGTTACTGCTGTTCTTTGTGTTATTTCTATCAACTGAAATATCTTCACAAAGAATATTGGTTCAGTCAAATTTTGAAACCATTCCGCTGGTATTCCCGGATAGTATTCCTGCAGGGTGGAAAAAGCTGGATGTTGACCAGAATAATCCTGTACTGGGCTGGGCGGTAAATGATACCAATCAGCACTTTGGCGGAGATACAGCTATTTTTAAGCCACGGGCTCACAGCGGCAACAAATCACTTTTCATTTTCTGGCTGGCAGGCTCAGGCAATAATAATCTGAATGATGACTGGGTTTGGACAGATAGTCTAAGAATTGAAACCGGCGATAGTCTTAATTTCTGGTGCCTTCTTGGCAGCACTCCCCTTATTGCGGCTTATGCTGATTCTGTGCAGGTGCATATTTGTTCAGCGCAAAACCCTTCATCATCACTGCTTAAACTTGCTACAATAAAAAGCAATGATTCATCCGGTATACCGTTAAATAACAACATATGGCGTGAATTTAAATATAACCTCAGTCAGTTTGCAGGACAAAGAGTTTATATAGCATGGCGTTACTATATGATAGTTAATCAAACATCTGGTTTATGGATAAATATTGATGACCTTTTTATTGGCAACCGCAGCGCAATAGGAATTACTCCTGTAAACACTGAAATTCCGAAAGAGTTTTCTCTGGATCAAAATTACCCGAATCCATTCAACCCGACAACCAAAATAAGATTTGAAATTCCTGCTTCCGGTAACGGACCTGAGGAAAATATAGAATTGCTGGTTTATGATATGCTGGGACGGGAAGTAACAACACTTGTAAATGAAAATTTGAGACCCGGAACATATGAAGTTAACTGGGATGCCGGTTTATTGCCCAGTGGTACATATTTTTACAGGCTGGTTACTGATAAATTTTCTATCACAAAAAAAATGATCCTGGTCAAATAAGGGGTGCAATATTGAAAAAACTATTAGTAATATTATTATTTTCAGCTTCTCTGGCAAACGGGCAATACTATTATAACCAGTTTGCGGCTTTTGACGGCGTTAATGATCACCTTTCAACATCTGCACACCCTGAGCTGACACTTGATTCAGCATTCACAATTGAATCATGGGTTTACCTCGAAGATACGCTTGGCTCCAATAAAACAATTTTAAGCACGGTCAATTCAGCATTCAGTGAAGGTTACGCCGTTATGATACAGGGCGCATCTTCAAATCCAACACATGCGGGCAAACTTCAATTGAATCTGAATGGCGGTAACAGCAATTTAGTGCAAACAGCCGGTACACGTATTGCATTGAACACATGGACCCATTTTTCAATAACTTTCCGCGATGCAACTCCTCTAAGTGATACCATCAGGTTTTACATAAATGGTGCATTAGTGCAGACTTTTACATCAAATATCGCTCCGCTTATAAACAGCCCGGATCCATTAAGAGTTGGTAACAGTTATATTCCGGGGAATTTCGCGAACGGATTAAAAGGAAGACTGGATGACCTTAGAATTTATAAAACCCAAAAAACAACTGCAGTAATTGCAAACGATAGAGGTATACCAATTAATCTCGCAAATATCAGCAGCGTAAATACGCTTAACAATTCAAGTTATTTCAGGCAACTGTGCGCTGCATGGGTATTTGATGGAAATGGCAATGACGCTATTGGCATGCTTAATAATCTAACACCTAATAACGGAACATATTTTACAGGCAATAATTTCAGCCCGGCTAATTACCGCAACCAGAGCAATTTTTATATGCGCTTCCCCGGCACAAGCTGGCTTTCATCCCCTGATGTTACAGGCAGCAGTTACGATCTTGACAGCGCATGCACCATTGAAGCATGGGTGTATATTGATGCCTACAGAACATCGCCGCAAACCATCATAAGCAAGGGTACCTCTGCATACAGTTATATACTTGCAATTTCGAGCAATCCCTCAAATTCACCAATGCTGGTGCTTAATTCAGGTACCAAGCTTGTTCAGAGTACTAAACCAATACTGCCCAGAGTATGGACGCATATTGCGGCTACATACCGCGGCCAAACGGGCGAACTGGCTCTGTATGTAAACGGTGTTCTGGATACAAACAGGTTTTTAACCACCGGAAATATTAACACATCCAATGATTCAGTTTTTGTAGGTAAAAGTCTGTTTGGGGAGTATATGTACGGCTCGATTGATGGTGTCAGATTCAGCAAGAACGTAAAGACCCCGGCACAAATTAAGAACTATTTGTTTACAAGCCTTGATAACCTGAACAATCCCGGAAATTTTATCGCGCAAAGCAGTTTCAATTTTGAAGGCAATACAATTAACAACATTAATCCTGCTGATATTTTTTACCCAAGGGCAAATGTATATTTTGAAAGATTGAATAATGTAAGCGGAGTTACCGGTTACTCTCAGCCCCCGGCTATCAGACTATCCAATAACGATCCCGGGTTTACAGGCAACTCGTTTACTTTAAACAGCGGGAGATTTTTTATACCTAACGGAACGACCGTAAGGGATTCAATTTTGGTAAGCGGAACAAGCGGCAATAACCGCGTTGCTGTTGTTGTGCTTATGAATCATACTTCAGTTAATGACCTTACATTAAACCTGCGTGCACCTAACGGAACATCAGTTAATTTCCATACAGCGCAGGGCAGCACAAATAATGATATAATGACGGTGTACGATGACTTTGCCGATAGCCTTTCGGGAACACTTATGGCACCATTTTCATCATACATCAGACCCGTTACACCTCTTTCAACTCTTCCTCAAACAAATCAGAACGGCTACTGGAGACTCTCGGTAACTGATGCTGCCGGGAATGTAGATTCAGGCAGGGTTTATATGTGGGGAATAAAATTTATTTCATTAACCGGTATTACAACAATCAATAATAACATACCTTCTGATTTTTACCTCGAACAAAATTATCCAAATCCGTTCAATCCGGAAACAAACATAAAATTTGGAATTACAAAAGCTGATGTTGTAACAATTAGCGTATATGATATCAGCGGAAAAGAAATTGATCAGCTTACAAATGATATGATGCAACCCGGAAATTACAGTATCAAATGGAATGCCAAGTGGTACGCAAGCGGAGTTTACTTTTTAAAACTCAGGGCAAACGGAATTTCACTCACCCGGAAAATGCTTCTGGTTAAGTAGAACAGAAAAGTAACGCAAAAAATGCAATAAATGCGTTCTTTTATTCTAAAATTAATATAATATTTTACA
>JABFSP010000309.1 GCA_013140565.1 Ignavibacteria bacterium | reverse complement strand
ATAACATAAATGCCCGCAGAAAATACCGCGACCAGCACCAAAAACATGAACAGTTTTTTCTTAATGAAATTTTTCATAAAATTTAAAATTTGGTTAATTAATATGATCTTTTTATCAAATTAATAGATCTATTACAGCTGATTAATAATACATACGGATTAATCGAAACTATGGTTTTAAATGCAGTTACATTAAATTACAAAAAGACCTTATATTTATTTTATATTTACTGGAACTTAAGCAGGGGTTAGTATAGTTAAACTGTAAAATAGCTGATTACAAACTACCTCCGTAAACACTATTTACTATGTCATGATCATTCAGTTATGGCATTATAATACAGAAAAAAGGGCATTTATGCCCTTTTTTTTATTGCTCTGAAGCTGTTATTAAGTGAATATTTACATTTAGGCTTCGCCAATCCAGCGCGCAGCAGCAGAATATTTTCCGTCAAATGTACTTGCAATGTCAAATCCCTTGCCAATTTCGATTGTGCGTGCGAACTCTGTACCAACTCCCAAAATCCCGTCAACTATAAGTGTATCAGTTGTGATATTCGAAATATCATCTCCTATTAAGGGAAGGAATCTCGTTATTATGCCCAGCCCGACCGCCGAAAAAAATGTTATAAAGAACTGAGTAAAGGTTACAGCAGCGCCAAGAGATCCTGCAATTACAATTCCCAGGGCTACGAGGCTTAATGTAAAAGCAATTATAGAAAGCACCAGGATAAGATTATCAAGTGCCTCCCGGTTTCCAACAAGGTCACTTTCTATAATGAATAAATTTGCCGCAAAGGTCTGCTGGGCAAGGAAAGGATCAATATTCACCGTGAACAACCGGCTGTTAGCCCCAAGATTCACAGTTTCGTCTTTCCTGAATTTACTAATAAACCTGGGTGCAAGCTCGGTTGTATTCCCAAGGCTATCTATTATAAATCCCGCAATGCTTATTTCATCCTTTAATACATCATCAGGATTATTACATGTCATATTATCAACAATAAAGGAAAGCCTGGTTGATGCGGCAGCCTGCTCGGGAACCGGACCGTTAAAATTTGCAGAAATATCTTTGTAAGAATTTTTTAAATTATCAAGCTCCTCCGCTGAGAGGCTGTATTTTTTAAGAACAGGTATTTTTTTTACCTGTTCGGCAATCGATTCAGATGAACGGAAATTAACATTTACTATATCACCGTACACCTGTTTGCGCTTTTCCATTGGAGCCTTTAATAACTCATTTACTTTATCTATCATCTTGTTTCTTTTTTTCTTTGGCAGCGCGTTCAGCAAATTGAATACTGCATTTTCCAGATTCCTGCCTTCAGAAGGGAGCGGGTAAAAACCCGGATTTTCAAAATGTGCCACGGCTTTTTCAAAACCCAGCTTAACAGTGTTTTCAGATATCTTTTCAACCGCTTTCAGTTTTTCCGCAGTACCTGAATTGTTTATCATTTCACTGAGTTTTTCCCTGAAATTTCCGTTAACAATTCTTTTATCTGCCGGGAGTTTTGATTTGTCTTTTCCCTCTGTATTTTTAACGCTGTTTGATCTGATCTTTGTTGTTTGCATTTTTTATAAAGTTTAGTTTGAAATTTTTTCAGTTGCCATTTTTCTGTTAGTCTTTCCGCTGAAAATAGCGGGTCCGCAAAATAAACCTGAAGGCAGCCCGTCAGCAGTAGGGTCAAGCAGCGCTTTGAGTTCTTCCTTTTTATTTTTGTTGGGGACTGACATATCACACAATCTTGTAAGAAAGTTCTCAAGGTCCATTTCATTTTCCTCTATATAATCTCTGTGACCCTTATCTTTATCTTTGAGGAATATTTTAAGCAGTCCCGTAAAACCAATATTGGGCGGGTGACATATTATGATCGGCGGCTGAATATTGCTTCTTTCCGCGTGGACTTCATCGGCAATGCTGTTGGTATTAAGATCAAGTTCATGAAGATTGCCCACTGTAAAGAAATTGAAGATCGAGTTCCACACTTCTTCGTAATGCGGCATTTCTGCAAGGGATGATGCGCCTATAGAAACTAGTTTGCTTCTCAGCAGCGGCAGGCCGTTATCTGGATATCCGTATGAATTTATGGGTGTGGTTTGGGCAAACACAAGGTCAAGCAGTCTGTTCTTTGCCCATTCGGCAAATCCTTCCTGGAAAGCGACAAAGGTTTTATTTTGCCTCGCATCATGGGTTCCCCTGTTGACGAGTCCCTGGGTTGCCATACGGAATTCACCTGAGCAGTGTCCGTACATCCAGATATGCATCAGCTCATGTATTATAATGTTGAGTGTAAACTGGTCACGGGCTGAATTTTTAATGATGAATATCATTTTGTTGAACGGATCCGCAAAAGAGGTTTCTTCAATATCCTTTTTTACTCCTTCGTGGGGATATTTTACATGTACCTTTGAAGTAAACGGCACTCCGCCATCTGACATGAATCTTATAATTTTTTTGTAAATATGCCATAATGCGGCATTCCTTACGTTGTCGAATTCGCTTCGCTCCGGCGCGGTAGATGAAGAGGAGTTATCTGAAAATGTTATATCAAACAGCTCTGTAGTCCCCGCACCCCTTGAGACTCCGCCGCCATCCTGGTGTGCAAGTATCCATTTAGCGCTGAAGCGTATTGTTGAAAGCAACCCGCCCAATTCATCTCCGTAAACACCGAGTTCATCATCTTCGAACTTTACTTCAATTTTAAATTGTCTTTTATCATTGTTCTTTTCCTTGGTCAGTGTGAATCTTCCTTCAGAATCAGTTCTTACTTTACCCCATGAGTTCCAAATGTTGTTGCCGAATTTCCTTGCTGATATATTTACTTCAGCATTTGGCAGAGGCACATTTGCTGAAAATTCCGCCAGCGGTATATCAACCATTAATCTTCCTGTTACAATCCAGTTTGTTTTCATATTTTATCCCCTTTGTTGTGTTAAAAATGATCCGATGACCGGGAGCCATCGGATCATTATGTTTATGTTATTTAATCAGAACTAATTTTTTAGTATCAGCGAACGAACCTGCTGTTAAGCGGTAGAAATAGGTACCGCTTGGAATAGACACCGCATTAAAATCTATTGAGTAATTCCCTGCGGATAAATTTTCGTTAACAAGTAAGGCAACCTCTTTGCCAAGTATGTTGTATATCCTTAGTGAAGTGAACACACCCCGTCCTTCGGACACCCCTCTCAAGAGGGGAATCGAAAAGCTTATTTTTGTTGAAGGATTAAAGGGGTTTGGATAATTCTGCCCGAGTGAAAATTTTTCGGGAATCTCACCGGTTAGATTCTGCACTGCTGTTGGAATCTGCCCGCCATTGGTAGTTTTTAATATTGTACCGTTTGCTCCGCAAATAAAACCGGTATCACCAATCATAGAAACGGTCCTGAGGGGAATGCTTCCCCCGGGCGCTGTTTGCTGTACCCAGTTTAACCCGTTATTTGTGGTTTTGTAAACTAATCCCGGCGCACCACAGGAATAACCCGTTGAGGCATTTATGAATTCAAGATCAAGCTGTGTATTTGCAGGAACAAATGACGGATTTAAATTAATACCCCCGTTTGTTGTCTTTGATATATTGATCGAGCTGCTTGTGAAACCGGAAGAAGAGTTAATCATAAATATATCAGTGAAAAGCTCCACCTGTGCCGATACAAGAACATCCTGCCATGTTGAACCGCCATTTGTTGTTCTTAGTATTGAGCCTATGAAACTTGTCCCGTTGTAACCTGCTGCCCAGCCTGAAGATACATCAGTAAAAAAAACTGAAGTAAGCTGGTTAGATTGTGTTGTTAATGCCGAAGAGCTCCAGTTAACGCCGCTATTTGTAGTTTTTAAAATTACAGCCGAAGAAGTACCCGAACCGCAAATAAACCCGGTTGAAGTATTAATAAAAGATATACAATTGTAATTATTAGCGGTATCGGTATTAAATACCGTCCAGTTCAGCCCGCCGTCAACAGTTTTAATAATTTTCCCTGATGAGCCTGCCGCATAACCTGTGTTTATATCCGTAAATTCAATATCAGAAAGCGATGTTGTAATTCCAGTAGAAATTTGCGTCCAGTTCGCCCCGCTATTTGATGACCTGTAAACATTACCATTGCTTCCGCATGCAAGTACCAGTCCGCCGTTTTGAGGTGAAACATAATCGATATCAAGCAGTACGGTTGTAGTTCCGGTTGGCTGGAGTACCCATTGAGAATTGGTGAAATTGTTAAGTAGTGAAATAGTGAATATAAAAATGAAAAAGAATTTAAGTGATTTCATGTTTTCCTGAGACGGTTATTTTTAATATTCATCCGATGACTTAAAGCATGACTGCCCGGCAGTCACCGGATGAATAAAGAGTTATTATTTTATCAGCCTTAGAAACAAGGTGATTAAATAACAGTGTTATTTAATCAGGATCATTTTTTTTGTTTCGGTAAACGAACCTGCTGTTAACCTGTAAAAATACGTTCCGCTTGGCAGCGCCGAGGCATCGAACTCAGCCGTGTAAATGCCGGGAGTTAAATTTTGATCTACCACATCTGCAATTTCTTTTCCCATTATATCATAAACTTTGACTGATACATAACAGGCGTTTTGGATACTGA
>JABFSP010000373.1 GCA_013140565.1 Ignavibacteria bacterium | reverse complement strand
CGATAATTCCATTAATATATCCGATAAAAATAATTTTACTTGTTTAAAATATGTTCATTCAACAATTGATGAAATATTTTAGATTTAGATTGCCATGTAGAAATACTTGAAATCTCAAACATCTTAGTTTTTAACTGCTTTAATTCCGCTTCGCTCATATTCATTATATCATTAACAAGCCTGCTGAATTCCTCTTTTGTATCTGCTACTTTACAAATATCACCGTACGTGCTTTTAAGATCTCCGATATTTGTTGTTACAATTGGTACCGCACAGCTCAACATTTCATAAAACTTGTTTGGGTTCACACTTTCCATAAACTCGTTATTTTTGAATGGTATTATCCCGACATTGAAATACTTCAATAAACCCGGTAAAGCATTATAGTTAACTCTGCCTGTTAAAAGTAAATTAGGATACTTACTTTCTAACTCTCTCATTTTCTGAACTGAATCCTTGTAAATTTCACCAACAAAAACAAATGTGATGCCCGAATTCCGGTGTAAAACATATTCCAGCAACTCAAAATCTATCCACCCTCTGATTATTCCAATATAACCGGCTATAGGTCCTTTGATTTCTTTCAGCATGGCTACTGCGTTTTCATCAGTTTCTGCCCGGGTGAAATTGTAACTGTTTTCGACCAGATAAGTATTCGGATTATATCCCTTATTCCTGCTGAATAATTTATTACTTGTGGCGATAACAAAATTACACTTTTCTGAAAGCTTTTTTTCCCTCTCCCGGTTTCCGGATACTTTCTTCTGATTCATATCTGAAGTAAGAATATGGTCATCACAGCAATCATATACAGCCCCTGCTTCACCGGTATTGCCTACAAGGAAATATAATTCAGGTCTGTGCAAAACCCAAACATATTTTACGATTTCACCATTAACTTTCTTTAATATTTTCCGGATCTGTCGTTTCAGTAATTTCGAATTAATAAATGATAAAAATCCGAATCTTGATGAAGAAAGTATATGTTCAAAAGTCTTGGCATGAGTCACATAAATATTACTTCCATCTTTACGGAACTTATTTTTTCCCTTTATCCATGATATTATTCTTTCGGGGTATTTTAGAATATTGAAGATAGATAATATTGTCGGCTCAATACAGATGACCAGTCCACCTTCATTCTTAATTTCCGCAGCAATGCTTCTGATGAATTGTTCCCTGTGATAATTTTCCCACGGCATAGATAACGTAAAAATCAGCGCATATTTGTAATCAGAACTACCTGAGATCATCGCGAGATATCTTAATTAAGAATGCCGGCATACAATTCTTCTGTCTTCTTTATCATAGCAGCTTCAGAAAATCTTCTCTTTATCTTTTCTACACAATTTGAACTGAATTTTTCATACTGCAATTTATCATTATACAGGAACAAGATCTTTTCAGCTAAATTATCGGCATAATTGTCTTTTATTAAAAATCCATCCGCTCCATCATCAATGATTTCATTTACTCCCGAAAGATTTGAAGATATCGCGATGGTTGGTTTACCCAGTGCCATAGCTTCTAATATTGCGTAAGGAACACCTTCCCATAATGAACTTGAAACCATCAAATCAAAATTGTTAAGGTAATCAAACACATTGCTCTTGTAATCCAGTATAATAAAATTCTCTTCCAGACCCAGCTCTTTGATTTGAGAAAGAATGTTCTCTCTTAAACTGCCGTTTCCGATCAAAACAAATTTAATATTTTTTACGTGCTTAAGCACCTTTGATGCCGCTGAAACAAATAAATGAAAACCTTTTTGCCGTTCAAATCTTCCAATGCCTCCAACAACAAAATCATTCGTACCGTAAAGTGATTTTTTATCAGTTGATGTATTTACTTTTGCTTTTATATTTTCAATGGTAACACCATTATAAATGATCTCAATTTTCGCAGGGTCATAATTATACATCTTTACCATTACATTCTTTTCAATGCTGCTTAACGCTATAGTTTTCACAAAGATATCTGACTTGTACTTCTGGAACTTCTTTTTGATTGATGAAATCTTAGAGATCTCTTCTTCAGTTAAAAAAATTCCATGCCTGGTATGTACCAGTTTTTTCTTACCCAGAAATTTCGCTAAAATGCCGGCATAAGTAACCAGGTGTGAGTGGATAATATCAAAATCATTATTCTTAATTGTCCTGAATAATTTCATGAAACCGCCGTTTTCCCAAAATCCCTGAATCACATTTGATTTAGACGGCATACGGCTGCCAACAAAATATTTTATCCCAATTTCATCGAGGGCTGCAGTTAATGAACCCTCTCTTGGCACAGATACAAAGTGTTCAAACTTGTTTCTGTCGGAATTACTTACTATTGACAGAATATGGCGTTCTGTGCCGTATATAACGCCATCAGGTGATATATGTAATATTTTATGCTTTTTCAAACTGTCGAACTGATATTCTTTCTTTTCCTTTTTTTTGGATCAAATACTCAATTTTATTCAGGATAAGTTGAGTACTTATTGCATTCATGCAATCAAGTGTTGCGCAGCTTTTTCCCGCATCCCTGGTACAAAATTGTTCATTATCAGAAGCTGAGCAGGACAATCTATTGTAAATAACCTCATGGAATTCCCCTCTTGGTTTTGAAAACTCAGGATTTGTAGGTCCGAATAATGCAACTGTTGGAGTATTTAGCGCTCCGGCAATATGCAGCGGAGCAGAATCTGCCCCTACCAATACGTCAGCATATCTAATCAGTTCAACTGTGAACATAAGCGGCCTGGAAAAAAAATATTTTTCCAGATCAATTTTAACCCCGGGAAGACTTTTCTGCATCTCATTAAGCTTAGCACGGTCATTTTCTGAACCGATCAGGAACAAATTATACTTGCCGCTATTGATAATTAAACCTGAAAGCCCGGCAATCTTTTCTGCGCTCAGTTCTTTCGCTTTCCATCCCGCTGAAATGTGAATAAGAACAAGCGGTTTATTTTTTAAATATACATTCTGCTCAAGGAATAACTCAAAATCTTTTTTTATTTCCTCATCTGCATAAATATAAGGTCTGTTTTGTACTTTTGTTCTTAAATTGTTCCAATCCAGTTCATTTATCGAGAATATGTTTTGAACCACACTCAAATACTTATCAATTAAATGGCCCGGTTTAGTTGAAGTATCCAGTTCAAAATACCTGTTATAACAAAATCCAAATCCATGATAATTTATTCCTGCAGAATACCTGAAATTTCCCAGCAAAGCAATTAAAGCTGTAGAATACTTTCCCGTTAAATCAATATAGAGATCATACTTTTTGTTTCTTATATTTTTTACAAATTTTATCTTTTTGATCAGATCAAGCTTATTCACTTCATTGTAATCAGCCGTTTTAATATTATCAAAAAGAATAATTTCATTAAATACCGGGTTATCTTTAACAATATCCAGATTTCTGGACTTCGTCCAAAGATCGATCTTTGCTTCAGGAAACATCAGTCTCAAAATTTCAAACACCGGTGTATGAAATATTGTATCACCAATAAAATACAGAGAGTTAACCAAAATTGTGTGAATTTCTCCCTGGTTAATTTCCTTCTTTCTTAAAAAAATTATTCTGGAATCAATTTTTTTAAAGATTGAGATCAATATGTTTCTTATTTTTTTCAATTTAAACTTATTGTAATCAAAAAAAGTAACTACCTTCTTCCCATCGTCAGCATCAGGTCATTGAAATCAAATCTGTCACTCAGTATTTTATTTTTAAATTTTAAATTGAACAGGAACAATTTAAAGAAAACCTTTACTTTTACAAACAAATCTTTGTTCCCTGTAAATAAATATTTTACAGAATTTATCATTATTCTTAAACTCAAGGCTGTTGAAGTCATAATTCTCTGAGTAAATCTTTTAAAAAGATTATCATGCTTAGCAGAGAAGATGATCCTGCTTCTGAATTCATGAAAGTGTATAAATATCTGCCCAAGTTTCCCGGAGGAAGAGTGATGATTATGAATAACTTTTGCATTAGGATAAATATTGGATATCCATCCGGACCTGTTCATTCTGTACTGCCATTCGGTTTCTTCTTCATACAGAAAAAATGATTCATCAAATCCACCCACCTGGTTATAAGCTTCTCTTCTCATCAATAACGAAGACCCAATGACCCAATCAACTTTAAATGGTTTCCCTTTTGCAATATTCTGATTCCAAAACTGTGAAAAACGGGATTTCATAAATGGAGCCGACATGTACAATCCAAATTCCTGTGCAAACCTTGAATATAGACCCGGAAAAAATGCATAATAGTATTCAATTCCTTTGCCCGGTTTAATCTGTACAGGTCCAATAGCTCCAATATCACTATTACTTTTAATGTAATTGAACATATCCACTACTGAACTATTTTCAAAAATTATATCAGGATTAACCAAAAAAAAGTATTTACCTTTAGCACTCTTTAAAGCAGCATTATTAGCCGCTCCAAACCCGTTATTTTCTTCCAAGAGGATCAATTTAACTTCAGCAAACTGATCATTCAAGTTCTCAATAGAGCGGTCAATTGAGTTATTATCAACAACAATGATTTCAAAGTCGATATTTTTAAGATACTCATATATACTTTGAATACACGTTATTACATC
>JABFSP010000375.1 GCA_013140565.1 Ignavibacteria bacterium | reverse complement strand
GGCATGGGTAGTGCGTAAAATATGGGACCAGATGCCGGAACCCAAATACTGCATCGCGATGGGCGCATGCACATCTTCAGGGGGAATGTACAGAAGCTACTCAGTTGTTCAGGGTATTGATCAGTTACTGCCGGTTGATGTTTATGTTGCAGGCTGCCCCCCGAGACCCGATGCATTGATACAGGGACTCATTCAGATCCAGGAAAAAATAGGGAAGAAAAAACATAAATTGTTTGATCAAACCGTAAAAGAAATGATAAGCTAAAATAGATTTTTGCAGGATACTGTAAACCCGGCTGATTGCCGGGTTTTTTATTTACAATAATCAAACTATAAGAAACATATTTCTGAAAAATCCTGCACCCGTGAAATCGGCAGGTACAGAATTTCATGATTTATAAATATTTACGGCAGCACAGGTACAGGTTTTTTTCTTCTTAAGATCAATGAACTGATTAGAGTTATCAATATTCCAACCGGTAAAATTTCAGCATAAGTATACACCGCAAAGAAAAAAAGATTGTTTTTATAATTATGATTTGTTGTTTCTATGCTTTTAATACCCTCATCAAGCGCTTGCCCTGTAATACCGCTGTTTTGTAATTCTTTTATCTGCATGGCGGAATATTTATCAATAAAATCAGGCATAAAGAAATGGAATTCAACACCCCATGTTATGACATATAATGTTGAGGCAATAAAACTTATCAAAAAGCCGAGTAAAAATGCTTTACTGAATGTAATAGTACCGCCATTTTTTTTATCACGGAAGTTCTTAATGCCGACAAAGATGAAGGAAAACGCAACAGCCATGGCACTGAAGCCGATAATCATACTGCTGCTGCCGCCATCTGCATCCCCGCTGCCGCAGGCAATAATTGCCATGGAAATTCCCATAAAAGTGCTTATGATAACCCCGGAGATCAATCCGAAAACTAAACTATTTTTTTTCATAATATTTATTATTTGAATGATTAATTTGCCACAAAAGTAACACCTGTGAGCGTGATCTTATTCATACTTTAGGATGATTTTGGCAATTTTAAATCAATCTCATACTAAAGCAGCATAATTAATTAATAATTTTCAAACGTTTAGCTTTTTCCACAGCCTGTGTCCTTCTTTTAACATCAAGCTTAACAAATATATTTGATGAGTGCGTTTTAACGGTATTCAGGCTGATAAATAGTTTCCCGGCAATTTCTTCATTACTCAAACCCTTTGCCATTAAATTCAGAACATCCAGTTCGCGTTTGCTTATTCCAAGCTCAGCAATTTCTTTTTGATCAATTTCAATTTTGTCCTGATTTTCGATATATACTTCCTTTTCAATTACCTGGGTCACAACTTTCGGTTTTACAAGTTTCAGGGCTAACCATACACCCAAAACGGTAAACACAATAGCAATAGCTCCAATAAAAAAATCAAGGCGATAGTTGAAAACTATAAAGTTCGCTTCCATTACCTTAAGCAATAAGAGGACCAATGCCATGGACATGCCATAGATCAGGAATTCTTTATATTTTATACCAAGCCGTAATGCAAATTTCATGTTATAACAAATTTTTGTTTAAATAAATGGCAGCAAGGGCTGATAAATTTATTAATTAACATCTCCAAGATAAATTCCTTCTTTAATACCGCTGAAATTCTTCAGATGCTTTATTAAAGCTTTTGGATACAGTCTGTATCTTTCAAGCTCATCCAATGGCAGCCATTCAACTGATAACTGACCGTTATCAGGTTCATTGCCGTTTTGGGGAGTGCCGCTGATGATTTCCGCTTCAAACATAATTTCAAGCTGGTGAACTTTTCTTGCAGCATGCTCGGGGAATTCATGATTTGCCCCGATGTAGTCCCTGATAAAAAGCAGCCTTTTCATTTTAACTTCGACTGAAATTTCTTCACGGCATTCTCTTATCAATGCCTTCTCCAAACTTTCGCTGTGATTCTGTCCCCCGCCCGGGATTGTGTAAAAGAATCCATTTTCATCTTCCTTTTTAGCTGTAAGCAGTTTATTATCATTCACTATAATTGCTTTGGCCGAAACTCGAATATCTTCACTCTCTATCATTTGCCTGGATTAGTATTCCTTTGTTTAAATATAAAATATATTAAAAATATTCCTATCAGCCCGATCCATAAATATCTGTACGTGGATTCCATGTTCTTATCACCAATTAAAAAAAATAACGGACCAACAACTATTGCAAGTATAAGCGGTATTCCAAGAAACACTGTAATTGTAAATAACGAGCTTTTGGTTTGCCTGTCATCAGTATTTTTCATTTTCCCTGACATGAATCTGAAGAACCAAAGTATAAACACTGTCATAATGAACCATAACGCAATATATAACGGGTAGTTGTGTTCAAGTAGTTGTACTCCCTGCATAATTTAAGATGTTTTTTGTTTTAAATGTTTTGGAATTAAAAGCTGCTCTAATATCTCAAATAAAAATTCAACAAGTATAGCAAGGCATGCAGCAGGGATTGCTCCCTTTAGTATAAGGGACGTATCATTTAAAGCCAGACCCGTTACAATGAACTCACCCAAACCACCTGCTCCAATAAATGCGGCTAGTGTAGCTGTACCTATATTTATGACCGCAGCGGTTTGTATGCCCGCAAATATTGCGGGCATTGCCATGGGAATTTCTACGTATTTTAATTTTTGCCAGGTTGTGAGTCCCATACCCGAAGCGACCTTTTTGATTACCGGGTCAACCGAATATATACCAGTAACGGTATTCCTCAATATTGGCAGCAGGGCATATAAAAAGAGCGCTGCAACAGCGGGGACTATCCCGATACCGAAGAGCGGTATCATTATGGCAAGCAAAGCGATTGATGGTATTGTTTGCAGCAAACCGGCAATATACAGCACTGGTTTTGATATTGCGGGAATTGCAGATAATAATATTCCAACAGGGAAAGCAATTAAAATTGCAAGCAGCAAAGAAATAAATGTGATCTGCAGGTGCCGAAGTGTTTTATGCAGAATTTCATCAGCTGCTGATGTTTTTTTATACTCAACTCCGCTGCCTATAAGTTTATTTGTTTTCAGGAATTCGTTTGCAACTTCGCCAAAGCTTTTGTTTTCATACAGCACCTTAGAGTTCATCGCGCTCATCAAGCTGTCGTTAATAGTATTCCCAAGCGATCTGATAAGCTCTTTTGCTTTTGGGTCAATTGCCTGCCGCATGAATGGCACACCCATATACTGCGGAAAGAATTTTTTATCATCATTCAATATGACAAGATCATATTTACTTATTTCGCCATCGGTGGAATAAACATCGGTCAGCTCAATTTTGCCTTCATCCAGGGATTGATATGCAAGACCGTGATCAATTCCAACAGGTTTAATGTTTATGTTATACATCTCCGCCAGATTTTCCCAACCATCCTTACGCTTTATGAACTCGTAGCTCATAGCCGCCTTGATTTCAGGGTGCGCCTTCAGATCAGAAATATTTACCAGATTATATTTTTCCGCAGTTTTTTTCTTTACTGCAAATGCATAAGTGTTATTGAAACCAAAACTGCCCGAAATTTCAAGTCCGTACTCTTTCTTCAGCTTTTCGTTCAAATCAAATATTCCGGGTTTATCGGTCAGCTTTAATATTGCTTCGCTTATTGTTCCGGTATATTCGGGGTAAACGTCAATCTGGTTATTTTTCAACGATTCAAAACATACCAGCGTACCGCCAAGATTATAATTTCTTTCAACATTAAATCCGTTTGATTCAAGTAATTGCGCAATGACTTCGGCAAGTATGTATGATTCATTGAAATGTTTTGCGCCAACACGTATGGTCTGTGAACTAACCGAACAGCTAAAAAGCAATATGAGCAGGATATACTTTTTCATACTCCCCTCTTATTCATGTAATCTTTCACTGAAATGCTTGCAGGATTATCCATCACATCCCTTTTTGAAGCGAATTGTTTTATTTCACCGGATTCCATGAACATTATGTTGTCAGCAAGTTTTATCGCTTCATTCAGGTCATGGGTAACAATTACAATTGTGCGGGGTTCTGCCGTTTGCATTTCAAGCAGTTCATCGTGAATCTCATTTTTGGTTTCGGGGTCAAGTGCCGCGAACGCTTCATCGAGCAAAAATATAGGGGGACTTAGTAACATCGCACGGCATATGCCAACCCGCTGCTGCTCACCACCTGATAGCTGGTAAGGATACTTGGTCTTAAAACTTGGCGGAAGGTTGACAAAACTCATTAATGTATCAATTCTGCGTTCTGTATCATGCTTTGATTCATTTGTGATCTTACCAAGTATGGCAATATTATTGTAAACGGTCATATGCGGGAAGAGGCCCGTGCCCTGCACAGAATAACCTATCTTAAGCCTGGTTTTATTGATGTTTGAATAATCAAGTAATTCGCCAAATACAAACACTTCACCCTTTGAAGGTTCAATAAGTCCGTTTATTACCTGCAGCAAGGTTGATTTCCCGCTTCCGCTTTTACCAATTATCGCGGTAATTTTCTGATCTTCAATTTCAAAAGTCAGACCCTTTACTGCAGGCTCTTTTCCGTAATAATGAGAAACATTTTTGAACTGGATGAGGCTCAATAATTTATAT
>JABFSP010000415.1 GCA_013140565.1 Ignavibacteria bacterium | reverse complement strand
CTTATATATTAATTATTTTAAGGAGAGCAGCGTGAATAAGTATTTTATAATTATTGCATTATTAGTATTGAACATTTCCCTCATTTATTCACAATATACCAGCCCCGAAAGTGTAACTTATGATTCAGTATATAACAGATGGCTGGTGACAAATTCAGGCGGTGTTATAAAACAGCGTTCGTCTAACGGAACGGTAACCGATTTTGCACCTGCCGGCTCAGGTTCACATGCTATCAGAATTTTTAATGGCAATGCGTATGCCTGCGTTGGGAACAGGATAAAGGGTTTTTCGCTTGCATCCGGTTCTGAAGTATTCAATGTTCAGCTAACAGGTGCATCATTTCTTAATGGAATGGGAATCAGCAGCAGCGGTATCGCTTACATTTCAGATTTCACCGGTCAAAGGATATATAAACTTAACCTGAATACGCAGGAATGGTGGATATATGTTCCAACCGCAAGCGGTCAGCCTAACGGCGTATATGTTGATTCACCCCGCAACAGGCTGCTTATTTGTTACTGGGGTTCCAATTCAGCAATAAAACAGGTTAACCTTACAGATTCCACTTTGTCTACTATCATTACACAAACTGGTTACAACAATTGCGATGGAATTTATCTTGATAAGTATGATAATGTTTATGTTTCATCATGGTCACCCGCACCCGCTAAAATATTAAGGTATGATATAAACTTCACACTGCCTGTTGCTATTGTTATAAACAGCGGACTCAGCAATCCTGCTGATATTTTCATAAACAAAACAGGCGATACGCTTGGCGTGCCTAACAGCGGGAACAATACCGTAACTTTCCACAACATCGGTAATATTGCGGGAGTTCAGCAGACTAATTCGAATATACCTCAGAATTTTTCATTGCATCAAAATTATCCCAATCCGTTTAACCCTGTTACAAAGATCCGGTTTGATCTGACTGAAAGTTCCGCAAATGTCAGACTTGCCATTTTCAATACTCTGGGTCAGCAGGTTTCACTGCCGGTTAACGAAGGATTGACGGCTGGTAGTTACGAGATTGATCTTGATGGCAGTATGTTACCTTCGGGAGTATATTATTACAGGCTGGAGTCAGGGTCATTTGTTGATATGAGGAAGATGGTGATTGTAAAGTAAGTAAAAAGGCATCCCGCTAAGCAGAAAAGCGGGACCGCAAAAAGCGCGGAAAGTAAAAAAGCAAAAAAGTTTTAACATTCAATAAGTAATTTTAAGAACAAGGGGTTGTAACCCCTTGTTCTTTAGACACTACACGTTTGTTGATTTATAGAGATATATTGCTGTACATTTTCTGAATAGATTCTGTCACCCCCAAAAACTCAGCGGCGTTTTTCCATAGCAGCTTTTCCTTTACAACACTGTTAAATTCTGCCATTGATTCGATAAGTTTTCCCGGGACATGCTCGCCCAGCGGGAAGGGATAATCAGAGCCCATCACAATACAATCCTCCCCTATTAGATCGATGAGAAACTTCATTGCCATTTCATCGTGAACAAGTGAATCAAGCCAGAACTTGCCCAAATAGTTGCGGGGATTTATTTTGTTTTTGGTCTGAACGAGGTCAGGTCTTACGTTAAATCCGTGTTCAATCCTGCCAAAAGAAAACGGGAACGATCCCCCGCCGTGTGCGAAGCACACTTTTAGCTTTTTATACTTTTCAAATACCCCGCCGAATATCATAGAGCATATCGCAAGTGATGTTTCCGCGGGCATGCCGACAAGCCACGGCAGCCAGTATTCCGGCATCCTGTCTTTGCCCAGCATATCCCATGGGTGAACGAAAACAGCGGCATTCATTTCTTCACATGCATGAAATATCTCACATACATCAGCATCATCCAGATTCTTCCCGTGAATGTGCGTACCAATTTCAATTCCCGCAAGACCAAGCTCTTTTTTGCAGCGCTCAAGCTCTTTTATCGCCAGCCTGGTATCCTGCATTGGCAGTGTGCCAAGCCCGATAAACCTTGAAGGATTATCGCCCACAACACCGGCAATGTGGTCATTTAAGTACCGTGAAAGATCATAAGTAGCCTCAGGTTTTGCCCAGTAATTGAACATCACGGGCACAGTTGATAGTACCTGCATTGAAACATTATGTTCATCACACTCCGCTATGCGTTTAGTGCTACTCCATGAGTTATCGGTAATTTCACGGAAGACCTTATCACCGATCATCATTTTGGCGCAGCAGGGTTTATGATGCTCAACGGTAACAAAACCGTGGGTGTTATATTTTTTGTTCAGGTCAGGCCAGTTTTCAGGCAGTATGTGCGTATGTACATCTATTTTCATTCAATTGGTGTGTAAAGTTCTGTTATCCATTTGGAACTGTCCGGTTCGTCTTCGGGATCAGTGACGTAAACTTCAAAACATGGTCCGGCTAATTTATGATTATCAGCATCAACCAGCCTGGCAAATTCAACCCAGGCTTCGCTTAATTTTTCATACGGACCCGTGAAAGTCGTATTTGCTGCTTTACCGGAGTATGATTGCATTGTATATATTCTGCCACTGCCTGAGGAGTTACCTTCAACAGGAATGCCGGCTTCAAGATCGACTTTTTCAGGAGAGAATGAATGATAAATCCCGAATGGGTAACCGGCTGCCTTGAGTGAATTGGCCTTTAGATAAGCCCCGATTTCACTGTAAATTTCACCGAATTTATCACCAAGCTCTGCGAATGTACAAGTGTCTCTGATTGCTAGTGCGGAATGTGATTCCAGTGTTACTATTTTGTATTCCATACTATTTTTTCTCCGGCGGCTGAATTACTGTTCCGCATTTATTACATGTGCGCTTATCCATATCACCCCAGAATTTTTCAAATATCGGCGGAAGCTGCGTTACGATATCATCCAGCTTAACGAATTCCTCGTAAAGCTTGTTGCCGCAGTTTTCGCAGTACCACTGGAATGCGTCAAGCTCTTTTTCTTCGCGCTGGCGTTCGATAACCAATCCAATTGTATTGGCGGGTCTTTGCGGTGAGTGCGGCACATTGGGCGGAAGGTAGAACATTTCACCTTCTTTAATGTGAATATCTTTTGGTTTGCCGTCTTCAATCACTTTAACAATGATATCACCTTCAACCTGGTAAAAAAATTCAGCTCCTTCTTCGTAGTGGTAATCTTTGCGCGAATTGGGTCCGCCAACCACCATTACTATCAGATCACCGTTAACCATGCATTTATTGCCGACAGGCGGTTTAAGCAGGTGGCGATTCTCTTCTATCCACTGTTTGAAATTAAATGAGCTAAGTGACATATTCCGGTCTCCTTAAAATTATTTTAGATTTTTTTTAACATTCTTTGCCTGTTCAAGGTGCCTGCGCTGGTGCGCTGAGTTTACTTCAAGTATTACGAACGCGGAAAACTTTATCCAGCTTACAGCCGGCGAGGGGAGTTTGATCTTTGTCAGGTCCCATGGGGCGGATCTATCAACAAGATCCATCCACCTATCCTGAAGCTGCAGATATGCTGCGGTTGCTTTTGCTTTGTTTATTTTTGAATCAGGCTGCCATTTACCGGGCGATTTGAATTTCTTCTTAACCGGCGGCTCAACATTCGCAATGAATTTGCTGCCTATCCAACTGAATTTCATTTCGCCTGTATAACGCATGTTCTTTTCTTCAAGTTTTTTCAAACCCTTTTCAAAAGTATCACAGTAATCAACCCCGGTAACAATTAAATGATCTATACATTCAGCGATTGACCAGCCGTTTCCGGGAGGACGTTTATTGAATTCGTTATCTTTAATTTTCTCAAGGAATGAGGCGGATTCGATTTTCATATTTCTGAACTCATCTTTTATAGTCTTGAGTTCATTTGGTAAACTGCCCATTGATATCTATTTCTCCTTTTCTTCTTTTGTTTCAGGTAAAAGATCAAAGAAGTGCCATGGCGCGGAATAAAAATCACCGGGACCGAAGTAATCTTTTGATATTCTCGTTATCTTCCCTTCAGCATCTTTGTGGAATACCGATACTCCCGGCCAGTAGCCTTCGGCTTCGGTGTAGTAGCCCATATCGGCAATGAATGTTGTGCCTGTGGCGGAGTATGTCCTGAATTTCCATCCGCGTGAAGCGGCGAATTCCTTCTGCACCTCCGGTGCGTCAGGGGATACAAGAACAAACGCGGCTTTCTTTTCTATAAAGTAAGCTTCCCCGCTGAAACCATCAGCCCACAGCGTGCAGTATGAACAGGCTTTGCCCATGTTATGAATGAGTATCAGGTTTTCTTTATCACCAAACATTTCTGAAAGCTTAACATCTTTGCCATCGGTATCTTTAAGAACATAATCATTGATATCCATCTTAGCCTGCCTGGAGGATATCTTAATGTACTTTTTCCTGAGCTCCGCAATTTCTTCGGAAATTTTCCGCAGCTTCTTATCGTTTTTTTCCTTGGAAGTTGTGCCGGACTTTTCGGAGGAGTTTTTTGCTGCTTTTACTTTTTTGCCCATGATTTTACCTGTAAAAAACTGCCTGAAATCAGCAGTTTTGTTAAAATTTAGTGGTTTTTATTGGATGAATTTTTTAATTATAAAAATAAGTTCTCTTATAAACTATACCAAATCTTTTAGTGTAAATCGACTTTTTACTTCT
>JABFSP010000109.1 GCA_013140565.1 Ignavibacteria bacterium | reverse complement strand
GATCATTGCTTAGAACATGATATGACAATACTACAGTATTGGGGAAGTTTGTTAAAATATTCTCTATAATAGCATGACTGCACGGACACCACTGACACCACGTCCCGGTAAAGTATTCTACAGCTGTATTAAACCCGGTTTGAGCAGTAACATTTGGTTTAAAACCAACCAATGTGACGAGGGCAATTACAATAAGTAAATGCTTTTTCATTTTTAATATCCTCTCTTAAAAATATTAAATTAATTGAATTTAGTTAACTTGTGACAAGAAACTAATTTAATAAGTATTAATTTACAAGTCTAAATATCCTAAATTTAGTAGTAATTATACTGAAAAAAGCTAAAAAATTAAGGAAAATACCGATTATTTCAGAAGTACCATTTTCCGGGTCTCGGCAAAGCCCCCGATTGTGAGCCTGTAATAGTAAACACCGCTAGGCAAGCCGCTGCCATCAAAGCTGACCTCATATGTTCCCGGGGCAAGTTCAGAGTTAACAATCTCTGCTACCTGTTTACCCAATACGTTATAAACAGATAAATTTATAATTGCTTTTTCTCTTCTGCCGTTTGACTTTACATCAAATTTTATCATTGTAGTTGGATTAAACGGATTTGGATAATTTTGATACAAAGAAAATTCCTGCGGAATAACCTCACTAACAGGCTCTACACCGATAGGAAAACCCGGACCGCCGCCATTGGTGGTTTTTAAAATTGTGCCGTAACCGCCAACTACCCAGCCCGTGGTATTGTTGACCATCTGGACTGAATACATAGTTTGATCAGTAAGTGTTGCTGTTGAATCCCACCATAAACCGCCATTTGTAGATCTGTATATCATCCCGTTACTTCCAACGCAATACCCGGTAGCCGCATTCATGAATTCCAATGAATGAAAAGTAAACCCAAGTGATAAATAAAAATGATCTGTCCAGTTAATCCCGGCGTTTGTAGTAGATAAAAACATTCCGCAGCAACCGGTAGCAAATCCAGTATTTTCATTAATGAATTCAACCGTGAACAAAGGGTTAACTTCACCCATTGTGTAAGAGAACCAGTTCGCACCGCCATTGGTTGTTTTTATGATGTAGCTATCGGTACCTGTTACATAATAATTATTTTCATCAATAATTTTTGATGAAAAAAAATCGACCACCCAAATAATGTTTGAAATTGAAAACCAGTTCATGCCGCCGTTTGTAGTTTTGATAAGAGTTTTACCGTAGCCTGCTGCAATGCCCGTATTTGAATTGACGAAATTTATTGTTGTTAAATTATTTATTGTGCCCGCACTCTGAGTAATCCAGCTCGCGCCGCTGTTAGTGGTTTTAAATATTTTTCCGCTATCGCCGGCAAGATATCCTGTATTCATATCGGCAAATGTAACAGACTGGTGATTTCCCTGTAAGGTTGTATTCATCCAGTTCACTCCAGCGTTTGTTGTTTTTAGAACCGTATTATACCCACAGGCATAGCCTGTATTAATATCGGTAAAGTAAACTGATTTAAGGGCGTAATTTGTACCTGATTGCTGTACATACCACTGCGAATAAATGACGGTATTAAACACAGTCAGTACCAAAATTAAAATATACTTTTTGTTAATTTTCAACGCTGCTCTGTTAAGTATTCTGTTAAGTATTCTGTTAAGTTAAAGATAACCATAATTTTTAATCATTAAAACGGATGGAATTGTAATATCATTTTAACAGCCTTAAAAACAAGGTTTTAAAATAACTGCGTTATTTCAACAGTCTGTCTAAAGCCAGATTTCAAAAGTAACTTCGTTACTTTATCAACATAATTTTTATGGACTTGCTGAAACCTTCGGTTTCAAGATTACAGAAGTAAACCCCGCTGGGTAAATTGCTTCCGTCAAACTCGGCTTCATATGTCCCCGGGGGAAGTTCGCTGTTTACAAGCACGGCAACCTGCTTTCCTAACACATTATATACTGATAATAACACACCCCGTCCGGCTAAGCCGGACACCCCTCTCAAGAGGGGAATTTGAAATACTATTTTAGTTGTTGGATTAAACGGGTTCGGATAATTTTGATACAGCATATATTCTTCAGGCACTTCGTTATTTATTGGCTCAATCCCGATTGGCTCGCTGTATTTAATAGTAGCTATATCATAGTCTGTTGTGCTGTCAAAGCTTATTCCGGTAACGTACACACTGCCTTGGTTATCGGCAATTGCGGTGTAAACAAAATCTTCCGAGTTTTCTATCACGCTGTATTCTTCAAGCCAGTTAAAATCACCCGTGGGGCTGAATTTCAGAAGCGCATACTGCTGATGGAAATCATGCTTATCGGTAGTACCGCCTACAAAAACATTCCCGCGGTTATCAACGGTAACTGATGTTCCGTAATCAAGCCCTTTACCTGAGCCGTTATATCTTTTTTCCCAAAGCAAAAAAGCTGTGGGGTCTATTTTCATTGTATAAATATCTTCGCTTCCAAGCGTATCGTAATTTCTCGAGCTTCCTGTAACATAAACATTGTTCGCGCTGTCACTGGTAATATCATATGGAATATCCTGGTCATTACCCGAGCCGTTGTAGTGATACTGCATTATCAGGGCTGAGCTTGTATCAAACCTATATATGCCGTAATCAAGGTTACCCGGAGAGTTGTACACGGCGGCAGTAACTGCAAGCTTGTTATCCTGTGTATAAAGCATTTTTACGGGCATATCATTGCCAAAAGCTGTACCGCTGAAAGTATATTGCCACCTGAGGCTAAGCGTGCTCGAGAATTTCAGCATTAAAATATCGTTAACCCCGCCAATTGCATTAGATGATGCAAGTATATAAATAGATCCCGCATTATCGGTGCAAACCGTTACGGGAGTTTCGCTGCTTGATGCAGTTTTGTTGAAGAACGTACTGGCAAGTAATTCACCGTTTGCCGAATATTTAATGAGGGCAATTGAATTTGTCCCGTTCGCCCTTCTTACTGAGCCGCATGTATAAATATTCCCCTGGTTATCTTTTGTGATGCTGAGTCCAAATCCCTGGTTATATACAGGCGGCAAAAAAACCTTTGACCATAATATACTGCCTGCTGAATTTATTTTCAGGGTTACAATTTTAACAACCTGGTTAGTATCACTTGTAAAACCGGTTATATAAGAATTTCCTTCAGCATCAAGATAAGCGTCTTTGCATTCATCAAGCTGGCTGCTATACCCGTTGAATACGGCTTGCCATAATACGGCCCCGGATGATGAATATTTTATCGCGGCAATATCACTGAAAGTGCCGGTTAAGTTAACATTACCGTAAACTATGGCGTTTGAATTGATATCAACCTTCATTGTGGTGACAATATCAAACCTGTTAGCCGTACCGTTATACCTTTTTACCCATTCAACTGAAGGCTGTGTCTGTACAATCTGGCTACTAACAGTAACCAATATCAGTAACGCCAAAAACAGTCTGAATTTAACACTTTTTCCCGGCATATGCTCAATTTAGCTATTTAAAGCGTATTTTCAAATGAAAATACGGTGTTGTTTAGTTCGCAGTGACTTAACAAAAATAAACGGTTTTTACTATGTTATTTAATGTTTTTGATATGTATTTTATTTTACATTTAAAGGAGGATTAAATGAAAAATAGATACTTTTACCTTACGGCTCTTATGATATTAGTCGCCATTTCTGCATTTGCTGTCAACAGCAATTCACAGACTATATATAACAATACTTACAAAAATAAATTTAACGGTAATTACGGCTGCTATAATGCGGGGATAGAATCAAAACTCGCGGAATTCAGATCAAAAAGGACTTCAAATCCAAACGCTGAATTTACAGGCGGATTGGTTCATAAGACCCCTGTTGAAGGTCAGTTTTTGAGGCTGCTCATTATTTACATCAGGTTTCCTGATGATGTTGAAATTGGAGGGGATATGAATGGCTTTGCGGTTTGGAAAGACCCGGCAATGCCAATGCCTGTAAATCCGCACACCAAAGATGGCAAATTCATAGATACAGCCGAAGGCAGCGCTTTGGTTGATTTTACCCAAAGATACAGGCAATACACAATATCCGATTATTTTTCTGAAATGTCACTTGGCACATTTGATGTAATTGGAGATGAATATGCGGTTACACTGCCTCAAACCTCAACTTTTTACAGGGAAAGCGGATTTAACTATGCCCAGATAAATGAAGAAGCGATCAGGCTGGCTGACCAGCAGTACAATATTGATTTTACCAGGTATAACAATTGGTCAATTACACCTGATGGCTGGGAATGGACACCGGCAAGCGGCGATATGTTTGTTGATATGGTAGTAACGGTATACCGCAAAGCCCCGGGCTACCCCGAAGACGACTGGTTCTTTGGCATTGGTTTCCCTATCTCGGGTCTTGCTGATCTTGGTATCGGTTCTCCCTTCCACCTGGATAGTACAGGAATATACGGCGGCAGCGGGGTTACATGTATGAGCATTTTGCAGAACTACTCGAAGATGACCCAGATAATGCTTCACGAAATTACACACAGGTACACAGGCGATCATTACGAGATAGGTCTGATGACCGGGGTAGAGCACTCGTGTTTTAACTATTCACCTTATGAGCGCTCTCTTTTTGAATATATTACTCCCACCGAAATATCTTTCCCATACACTGAACAATCCGCTGAATTCACATTACGGGATTATGTTTTTACAGGTGATCTTCTTTCTATAGAAATAAATTCATCAGGCGAAAAATATTATATTGCCAATCACCAGAAGAAATCAGCGTATGACGGCATCTCACGTGGCGGAAAGATCTGCTGGGATATAAATGGTGTACAGCAGGACCCCTACTGCGATGAAGGAAAAGGGTTATACATTTACCAGCAAATGATCCCGGCAAGATGCAACAACTTCAAGAATATTTCTCTTGTTCAGGCAGATGGCAAATATGACTGGTATATAGAAAGAATGGTTCCTTACTTTATTCCCGGATTCAATTTTGAGATACCACTTTATGAAAGACTAACCGGTAATCCTTCAGGTAAGTCTGAATTCCATCAGCCTCTTGATTTGGTGCTTACCAATATGCAGGAAGTAAACGATGACCCCTGCTCGGATAAGGATGAAGATTATTTTGTTACAATTGACTGGCTTGGTGACAGTAAGGACGGATTTAATATGGGTTATGATGAAATATTCAGTCCATACAGCAACCCCCCAACAATTACATGCTCCGGCGCGGAAACCGGACTTACAATTCAGTTGCTCTCACAGGATATAATTACAGGAGATATTACAATAAAAGTATTTTACGATGATGCGCTTGCAGTTTCAGAGCTGCCGCCGGCAAAACCAAAAAACTTAAAAGTTACCAAAGATATTTTTGAACCGCTTAGCGGCGGATTCCATCCCGCATTAAGCTGGGATAAGAATTCCGAGCCGGATTTTGCGGGTCCCGGAAACGAAAACGCTCATTATAATATCTATAGGAGCGTAATAAGAGCATGTCAGCCTGATACAGGCGTTGAATTTGAATTGATAGCGGCAGTTTCGTCTGATTCGGGAAGCTATATCGATACCGATGTAACGTTGTATCCCGAAGGCGGAGGTTCAGTATTATGCACAGATCTTTTCAGAAGCGCGATGTATAAAATTGAAGCAGTTGATGTTACGGGACTCGCATCTGTTCATTCCGATAGATCCTTAATTAACGGTTATGCGACTGAGTGCGATGATTCCGCCTTAACCGGGATTACACATAATCAGCTTCCTGTAAATTTTTCGATCTTCAACTATCCAAATCCGTTCAATCCTGCAACCAAAATAAAATTCTCACTCCCGGTAGCACAGTATGTAAATTTAAAAATTTACAATATAACCGGGCAGGAAATTTTCTCGGCATTCAGTAATGAATACAAACCTGCCGGTTATTACAGCATTGATTTTGACGGCTCAAATCTTCCCTCGGGTGTGTATTTTTATGTGATAAGAACCGATAAGTATTTTGAATCAAAGAAAATGGTACTGATCAAGTAAACCTGAAATAAAATTCAGCATTAAAAAAAGGCGTTCATATTATGAACGCCTTTTTTAATAAGACTAAAACTATCTGTTATTTGATATTTGTTATTTGACCAACACCATTCTTTTAACGCTTGAATAATTCCCCGCGTCAATTCTGTAGAAGTAAACCCCGGAAGCAAAGTCACCTGCATTCCAGTCAACTTCGTAAAATCCTGCATTCAGATCACCTTTATATATGCTTGCAACTTCGTTGCCGATAAGATCATACACTTTGATGCTGACATTTGACTGCTCAGGCAGATCGAACTTAATTTTGGTAACCGGATTAAACGGGTTCGGGAAATTCTGGTGAAGCTGGTAAACAACCGGCACGCCGTTATTCAGGTTCTGAATACCGATCGGCGGTATTGTATCGTAAACCGCTGTTTGTACCACAACATTATTCATACTGGTTATAGTCGGGCTTGGATTTGTACCCGTATATGAACCATTACCTTGACCGTTCCATCTCTGGAAGTAATAATTTACACCGTTATACATAACGCTAAGCGGTGCAACTGAAAAACTAACAGTGGATGCTGAATCATAGAATAAATTTCCGCCCGTGACTGTTACCGGCATTGCGCCCGGTGTGACCATTGAAATAAGTTTAAACTGGGTTTTATAGTTAACAACATAACTTGAAATTGTTGTACCTACATTGATACTATGAACCGAGTCTCCGCCATCGCTCCAGTTGGTAAATACCCACCTGGTTGATCCTGAAACCTGCGGCGTAATAGCAGCCAATGTATGCGGCGCATTCAGATCCCAGTTAAACAAAGCTGAATTAGTATATGTTGAACCATCAACCCTGAACTGAAGAGTTGACCTGTTAGCGCTTACGTTGATAAAATTCTTTCCAACCAAATACGAAACGGAAGTTTTATGAACTTTGTTGTTGGTATTTGTTCCTGTTACAATGATCCTGTATGCGCCGGTTGGAACCGATGCTGAAGAGTTAACCTGCACATTAAAAGTTGAAGGAAATGTGCTTACTGTATTCCCATTGGGGAATGATACTGTTATACCAGCATTTGGCGGATCAACTTCTGCAGTTAAAGTGACCTGTGAATTATACCCCACGCTTGTTACCGGAATTTCCATCTGGTATGTAGCGCTTTGTGACTGCCCCTGCTGAACAGACTTGTATGAACTGACAGGTATCAAAGTGAAGTTGTTCGTTTTCTTTGCGGCATTAAGCATTTCCTGCCCCTGCTGAATGAATACGATCGGCATAACTTCTGCCTGGTTCCAAATTGGATCCTTATAAAATGTTTTTTCAAGAATAACCGTCTGACCCGGTAGAAATTGTACCTGCTGCCCGGTTCCGTTATTGTTCATCCTTCTCATTACATCATAAAAATCCGTCTCGCCGTTTGTTCCGGGAGGCGAGGAAAAATGATTATGTTTTTCCTGCATTGAAAAATGCACAAACGCATTCAGATTGGTCATATATACTTCTGTATACATCCTTACCCGTACCCTGATACTATCACCGAAAGTACTATCTGTTAAAATAACTGTGATCGGGCTCAATATATTCGTTCTGCTGTTGAAATAGGAAGTAAGATTGCCATTTGTATACGGAGACTGAATATTGATCAAGCCATCCATCTGTGCCTGTGGTATAGCGTTAATTCCATAAAATGACCTTCTTGTATTATTATCAACCGGATTATAAAGATAATATCCGTCATTACCCGGCGCAGGCCAGTTCATATGGTAGGCAATACCGGTAATTTTATCAGCATCAAGCCCGTTTATGAAGGCTTCCATTGTTGGATTGTTTGATGCGCATGGTCCGCATGTCCAGCTTGTGAAACGTTCTATAATAACCATTCTGTCACCGGCGTAAAAAGTGTTTGCCAGAATTAACAGTAATGTTAAAAAAGTAAATAACTTTTTCATTGTTTATTTTAAGTTAAATTTTGTTTTTGGATATATTTAATTAAAATAAACATACATTTGTAATATTTCAAGATACTGTAAACAATACAAAATAGCTGAAATTGTTAACGTTAATTAAAAGGGTTGATTTTACATAAATATCCTTATAAAATTGTGGAATTTAATAAAATATAGGTCAAAAACGTACAAAAAATGAAGAAAAAACTCAGCTTAAAGAAGGTCAAAACCACACACAGCAAAAAAGATGATAAAGTAATGGTTACAAGGTTCTCAGTTTCCCCGGTAAAACCCAAAAAAGGAGAAAAAGTTACTGTTAAAATGACTATCAAAAATGTTTCTGAAAAGTCACTGAAACATATTCCCTGGCAAATTGTAAAGAACAAGAAAATATTGTGCCACGGGGTAAGAAACGAAGTACCATCAGGAGATATTTTTTCAGTATCAGTTACATGGACAGCCGCAAAGGGCGAGCACTTCTTCTACGGAGACGCTGACCCTAAAAATATCCTGAAAGAACCCAAGATCAAACAATTCAACAACCTTCCGCAGGGCGCTGATCTTAAGGTTAAATAGTCCTGAAGTTAAAATATGATCAGCAGGTTAAATAATCCGTTAATTTCAATTTCACATTAAATATAGAGTATAACATTTATGAGTTCTAATAATATTTCTTTCAGCCAAAGGCTGCGCTATAAATTTGATAACCTGATGGCTAAAGGACCGATCGCACTTATCGGCTGGCTAGGCGTTTTATCTTTGGTGCTGGTTGTGGTGGCGGCTTTGATTCTGACAGTAACCGGTTTTACACAGGATGATGGTGAAACAATGAATTTTGTTGAAGCTTCCTGGAAAAGTTTGATGCGTACTTTAGACCCGGGGACAATGGGCGGCGATACCGGCTGGGGCTTCAGGATAATTATGCTTGGTGTAACATTAGGCGGTATCTTCATAGTATCAACACTTATCGGTGTGCTCGCTTCGGGAATTTCCAATAAGCTTGATGAGCTCCGCAAAGGACATTCATTTGTTGTTGAAAAAGGTCACACTCTCATACTTGGCTGGTCTGAAAAAATATTTCCGATAATTTCTGAGCTGCTGATCGCAAATGAAAATCAGAAGAGCCCGGTAATTGTAATCCTGGGTCACCTTGATAAAGTTGTTATGGAAGACGAAATTAAAACACGTATTCCCGATACCGGGAATACCAGGGTAATTTGCAGAAGCGGCAGCACTATAGATCTTAACGATCTTGAAATAGTTAACCCGCATGATTCTCGTTCAATAATAATTTTAACGCAGGATGGCAACGACCCGGATATAAATGTAATTAAATCAATTCTCGCATTAACCAATAATCCAAAAAGAAGACCTGAACCATATCACATAGTAGCTGAAATAAGCGATAACAACAACAAAGAAGTCGCGGAGATGATAGCTTCAGGTGAGGTAACGCTTGTCCACACAGAAGATCTGATTTCAAGGGTAATTGCGCAGTCATGCAGGCAATCAGGCTTAAGTGTAGTGTATACAGAGCTGCTCGATTTTGACGGCGATGAAATATACTTCCAGGAAGAGCCGGGGCTCAACGGCAAAACCTTTAGAGATGCAGTTATGAGTTATGAAGATTCAACAATAATCGGTATCAGGAAAAAAGATGGAAAAATTACAATTAACCCTCCTATGAATACTGTTTTTGAAAGCGGCGAGAGCGTAGTTGCAATTTCAAAAGATGATGATACAATAAAGTTAAACAGCAGGTCAAACCCGGATATAAATGCAGGTGCAATTTCATCGGGCACACCCCAAACAGCGGAGATGGAGCATACACTGATACTTGGCTGGAACTCCAAAGCGTGCAGTATTGCCCGTGAGCTTGATAACTACCTGCCAACTGGTTCATCACTTACCATAGTTGCCGAAGGCGATGGAATAAATGACCAGGTTAAAGAATTAAGCAATGTTATAACTCAGCAGAAAATTGTTTTTAAAGAAGGTAATATAAGTGACCGTACTTTACTTGACTCACTGCAGCTTGAACAGTTCAATCACATAATATTATTATGCTATTCCGATATTATGCCTGAGCAGGAAGCTGACTCAAAAACGCTCATTACGCTGCTTCATTTACGCAACATAGAAGAAAAAACAGGGCATGATTTCACAATAGTAAGCGAAATGATGGATATCCGTAACAAAGAGCTTGCCGAAGTAACCGAAGCGGATGATTTCATCATCAGCAATAAACTTATCAGTTTAATGCTTTCCCAGCTTTCCGAAAACAAGGACCTGAAGGCTGTATTTGATGATCTGTTTGACGCAGACGGCTCAGAAATTTACGTAAAACCAATTACTGATTATGTTAACGCCGGCACACCCGTTAATTTTTATACTTTGTGTGAATCAGCCGCCCGCAAAGAAGAAATCGCAATTGGCTACAGGATTAATGAATTCTCCCATAACGTAGATAAAGCTTACGGTGTTTCGGTAAATCCAAAAAAATCCGATATGGTAACATTCACAGATAAGGATAAACTGATAGTAATTGCCGAAGATTAGGAATGAAAATCCGTGAACTTCAATTATTCACAGGTTCAATAAATTTATTGAACGGGTTCTATTCTGAAGCTTTAGGTTTAGAAGTATCTAAAATTGAATATGACAAATTGAAAGTTAAGGTCGGGGCAACCGACCTTATTTTTGTTGAAGAAACAAAATCAAATCCTTATTATCACTTCGCAATAAATATTCCTGAAAATCAAATAAATGAAGCTGTTGAGTGGCTTAAGCCAAAAGTACTTTTAATCGAAAGCAATTGTTCATCTCTTATTGATTTCCCCAACTGGAATGCGCATTCTGTTTACTTTTATGACCCTGCGGGAAATATAGTTGAGCTTATCGCAAGGCATGACCTCGATAATTCATCGACAAGGCCATTTTCAGCCAATAGTTTTTTGAATATCAGCGAAATTGGATTGCCGGTTGATAATGTTAAAACATTTCATTATTTGATTAAAGAACATTTTGGTGAAGAGCTTTGGTCAGGTAACCAGGAAACATTTGCCGCAATCGGGGATCAAAACGGGCTGTTTATAATAGTTACAACACACCGCAATTGGTTTCCAACTGATAAGCCCTGTAATATTTTTCCTTTGACAGTAAAAATTGAGAATAAAAAATCTGTAATTGCAGCAATGGAGCACTCATATTACAAAATAATAGCAGAATAAAGAAATGTATGTTATTAGCCCCCCTCCTTTCCTAAGTCACAGATCTGTCTTTGACACGGGAGGGGAAGTCCCGCTCAAGCGGGACGGGGTGGTTTGATTTACTATTCTTAAAACAAAAAATTTTCACAGTATTTAGTCAATTTTCCCTTATTAAATGAATTACATTTATTGATAATATTCAATAATTTTGTAATTCCATAAAAAATAATACTATTATATGCTTAAATCACGCGCACTAGCAGAAAATACCAAAGATTTCGCGGAAAAATTCCCCGCACTGCTTTATAAACCTCTTGGCAAAACCGGTTTTACCGTTTCAGCCTGCGGCTTCGGCGCTTACAGAATAGATTACCGTGTAAAAGAACATTTCGATGCTCTTGAGTACGCAATTTCAAACGGTATAAACTTAATTGATACATCTGCGAATTACTCCGATGGCGGCAGCGAAGTACTTATAGGAAATGTACTTGAGGAAATGATAAACAACGGCAAACTGCTGCGCGAAGAGATAGTAATCGTCTCAAAAGGCGGGTACCTGCAGGGCAAGAATCTTGCTGCAGCCAAAAAAATGAAGGAAGACGGTGTTGGTTACACGGATGTTACTGAGTACGCTGAAAATATATGGCACTGTATCCACCCTGATTTTTTGAGAGACCAGATAACACTTTCACTTGAGCGTATAAAGCTTGAAACAATTGATGTGTACCTGCTGCATAACCCGGAATATTTTCTGGATTCACCATTAGCCAAAGATCTTGAGCTAGATGTCTTGAGGCATGAATATTACAGCCGTATAAAAAAGGCTTTCTCATACCTTGAAGAAGAAGTTAAAGCGGGCAGAATAAGCTATTACGGCATTTCGTCAAATTCGTTTGTTAAATCTTCCGATGATGCTGTGTTCACTTCGCTTAAAAATTGTGTGGATGCATCAAACCAGATTTCTGAAGACAATAATTTTTATGTTGTGGAGCTTCCTCTTAACCTATATGAAAAAGGAGCCCTTATTCATAAGAACCAGGTTGGCGATACTTTTAATGTGCTGGAGTATGCGTATGAATCAGAGCTGGGGGTATTGGTAAACCGCCCGCTCAACGCGCTTGGCACTGAAGGGCTGACAAGACTTGCTGACTTCCCCGTTAATGATGAACTTGCAAAGCTTGATGAAACGCAAATTATCGCAGAAATTAACCTGCTGGACCTTATGGAAGAAGAATTTCTGAAGGAGCATCTTGAAAACCTTGAACTGACAGATAAGAACAAGGAAGCTGTTATCAATTTTATGAAAGCAGGTCAGCTGCTGAAAGAGAACTGGAAAGGTTTCGGCACCATAGAAAGTTTTAACGACCTCAAGAAGCAATACCTCATACCGAGGGTGAATTTTGCGCTAACCACTTTGATATCTTCGCCGAATCTCACTGATGAAATGAAGGGAAAGCTTGATAAGATCGCGATTCAGACCAATAAACTGATGAGTATTATGGATAGTCTTTACGGGTTACTTGCTAATGTGAATAATAAGAATCTTCATCTAAAACTGAATACAGCAGTTGATGCTGCAGATGCAGATAGTTTCAAAGAACTATCGCTTTCGCAAAAGGCGATATTATTTGTTAACTCGTTAAAAGAAGTAAGCTCTACACTGGTTGGGATGCGTCAGCAGAAATATGTAGATGATGTTACCGGAGTTCTGAAAGCAGGTGCGCTTATCAACGCTCACGAAAAATTCCTGGAGATTTAATTTTTCGCGGCGTTTTATCTTTTGGATGTGAGGGACTTTTTTTGTGGCGTCAGGTCTTACGACCTGACGCTTTTTTTTGAATCTTCGTGTCGGGACGAAAGTCCCGACACCACGAAATTAAGATCTATTTCCACGTTGTTGGTCTTGCCAGACTAGTTTCTTAGTTAACCAACAACAAAACAACTTACTACTTCACTACAATTTGTTTCGGGCTGTTAAGAATAATCTGCGCTTTTTCTCTGTACATCGAAACTCTTCCCGTCACTTCAACATCTTTATTCTTGTATTTAATGATATCCGGAAAGTCACTGAACTTGGATGCGAAAATTACTGCTGTAAATGGGTTCTTGGGGAATTTCTCAACAAAGTTAAGGTAGGCAACCTTTTCTGACTGGTATACATCTGCTACAAAACCCTTGACAGTAACAGTTCTGCCATTGAAATTACCTGCTTCCATCGGTGTGATAACAGCCTCAGGCTTTCCGATCTCAAAATTCCTGCTTTTTGTATTCTGCTGGTTGGTATTGGTCTTTGTATTTGAAGTGTCTTCTGTATTTTCCTTCTTTACTTCACTTTTAGGTTCATCATTTTTCATTTCCCGGGGAGTGTTCTGTCCTGTATTTTCATCAGTAAATTCAGGTTTTTTTTCCTTGCTGCAGGAAATAAATATTATTGCTGTAAAGATTATCGCAAGCGCTGACGTAAGATTCTTCATTTTTTTATGATTTGTTTATAACAGTCTTCTGCATATTATAATAAAAAAACCCATAATCATTGTATAACATGACTATGGGTTTGTAAAAATAGATATTTAATTTCAGGAATTCAATTTAAAATTGAATTACCTTCTTTTTTTTCCTTTAACAGTCTTTTTAACCGATGTCTTTTTGACTGCTTTTTTCTTAACCGGTTTAACCGCCTTTTTAACAGCAGGGCTTTTTGAACCGGATTTCTTTGCAGGTTCAATTAAGTTGTCATACATTACATGTGCCTGCGCTGCCGATAGCCTTGCTATTGGCAAACGGAAAGGTGAACAGCTTACGTAATCCAGTCCCGCTTTATGGCAGAAATGAATTGTCCTCGGGTCGCCGCCGTGCTCGCCGCAAATACCTACTTTAAGTCTTTGTTTAACGCTTCTGCCTTTTTGAACAGCAATGTTAACAAGTTCGGCAACAGCGCTATCAATAGAAATGAAAGGATCACCGGGGATAAGTTCTTTATCAACATAATAAGGCAGGAATGTTCCTGAATCATCGCGCGAAAGACCCATTGTAAGCTGTGTCAGGTCATTGGTACCGAATGAAAAGAACTCGGCAACCTGCGCAATTTCATCTGCAGTTAAAGCTGCCCTTGGAACCTCTATCATCGTCCCAACGTGGTATTCAAATTTAACACCGTACTGTTCCATCACTTCATTGGCAATTTTCCTTACTACCCTTGTCTGGTTATCAAGCTCTCTTGCGTAACCAACAAGCGGTATCATAACTTCCGGCTTAACGTTTATTCCTTCTTTTTTCACTTCAGCAGCGGCGGTAAAAATTGCGCGCGCCTGCATAGCGGTAATTTCAGGATACATAATTCCAAGCCTGCAGCCGCGGTGTCCCATCATCGGGTTGAACTCATGCAGACTTTCAACCTTCGCTTTTATTTCATCGTATGTTTTAGCAAGTTTTAAAGCAAGCTCTTTCTGCTCGCTTTCTTCATGCGGCAAAAATTCATGCAGCGGCGGGTCAAGAGTCCTTATTGTAACAGGTCTGTCACCCATCTCCTTGAATATTCCGTAGAAATCATCTTTCTGGAACGGGAAGAGTTTTGCCAAAGCAACTTCTCTTTCTTCAACTGTATCACTGAGTATCATTTCTCTTACGGCGTCAATTCTATCGCCGCCAAAGAACATATGCTCAGTTCTGCAGAGTCCAATGCCCTGCGCACCAAATGAGAGAGCGTTCCTGCACTGGTCTGGCTGATCTGCGTTGGTCCTTATTTTAAGTGTCCTGTATTTATCAGCCCAGTGCATTACTTTTTCGTAGATCTGGTATGTCTCAGAAAATTCGGGCTTCAGTGATTTTTCAAGCAGCACCTGCAGTATCTCAGATTCTTTGGTTTGCAGTTTCCCTTCAATTACTTCACCTGTGGTTCCGTCAATTGAGATCCAGTCACCTTCTTTTAAGGTAATTGTTCTGTTTTCATCTTCAACTTTAAGCTCTCTAATATTATAATCAATTTCCAATTGACCGCAGCCTGCAACGCAGACTTTACCCATCTGCCTTGCAACAAGAGCAGCATGAGATGTCATTCCTCCGCGGGCAGTCAATATTCCCTCGGATGCATTCATACCTTTTATATCTTCAGGTGATGTTTCAATCCTTACAAGTATTACTTTTTCTCTTCTTGAAGCAGCGTCTTCTGCATCGGCAGCATTAAAATAAATTCTGCCTGTTGCCGCACCAGGTCCTGCATTCAAACCCTTTGCTATCAGCCTGCCCTGTTTTATCGCGTTATCTTTTTCCGTGTTGTCAAATATCGGTCTTAATAATTGGTTCAACTGGTCGGGCTCTATCCTCATAACAGCTTCTCTATCGGTAATGAGTCTTTCCTTTACCATATCAACGGCTATCTTCACCGCTGCACTTCCGGTTCTTTTCCCGACTCTGCATTGCAAAATGTATAGCTTGCCATCCTGAATGGTGAATTCAATATCCATCATATCTTTGTAATGCTTTTCGAGTGACCTTCTCACTTTTTCAAGCTGGCTGTACATTTCAGCGTTCTGCACATTTAATGTTGATATTGCAAGCGGAGTTCTGGTGCCGGCAACAACATCCTCTCCCTGTGCATTCATTAAATACTCGCCGTAGAATACATTCTCTCCAGACGCGGGGTCACGGGTAAACGCAACGCCGGTGCCGGATGACTCGCCCATATTACCGAATACCATTGACTGAACATTAACAGCGGTTCCCCATGATTCAGGAATTCCGTTAAGTTTTCTGTATACAATAGCTCTTTCATTCATCCATGAGTTGAACACGGCATCAACTGCGCCGTTTATCTGTTCCATCGGATCTTCGGGGAAATCCCTGCCCAGCCTGTTTTTAATTTCCATTTTAAAAAGGAAAACCAGGTCTTTCAGATCTTCGGCAGTAAGTTCGGTATCAAGCTTAACGCCGCGTGCTCTTTTTTTCGATTCAATTATTAACTCGAACGGGTCGCGTTCATCTTTATTATGAGGTCTTAGTTCCATTACAACATCGCCGTACATTTGAACAAAGCGGCGGTATGAATCATATGCGAAGCGTTCATTGCCTGTCATTTCTATAAGACCGTGAACTGTTTCATCGTTTAAACCAAGATTTAATATTGTATCCATCATACCGGGCATTGACGCGCGCGCGCCGGAACGTACTGATACAAGCAGCGGGTCTCTTTTATCACCGAACTTCTTGCCAATTTCTTTTTCCATCCTGGCAAGTGCGGCTCTGACCTGTGCTTTTAATTCCCTTGGATATTTTCTGTTGTTCTTGTAGTAATGGGTGCAAACTTCTGTAGTGATAGTGAAACCGGGCGGAACGGGCAGCTTCAGATTAACCATCTCTGCCAGGTTTGCTCCCTTGCCGCCAAGCAAGGGCTTCATCGCAGCATCGCCATCTGCCTTTTTACCGCCAAAATAATAAACTAGTTTTTTAGGCATGTTATCTTTTGTTTGTTTTAGATTAAACCAAATTTTGTTTTTTTTAGAGATGAAAGCGGCGGAAAACCTAAAATCGAAATTTTGTGTTTCTCCTTTGCGGGGAGTTATTCAAAGAAAATTTCAGATGCGAAATATTAATATACCGGATATTTATATCTGATTAATATAGCTGCTCTATATATCGAAGTAATTCTTTTCTTCTTCTTTGAAAATTGCGAGAACTTCTTCCGGGCTGGCTGCATCCAGAAGCCTCTCTCTGAATTCATCTTTATTCATAAGCCTTGAAATGCGGCTTAAGAGTTTTATGTGAGTATTCAGTAAATTTTCCTTGCCAATGAGCAGGAAGATATACCTAACCGGCTCACCATCAATGGAATCAAAATCTATCGGCTCTTTTGTAATTGCGAAAGCCGCCACAACATCGCTTATGGAATCAGTCTTGCCGTGCGGAATGGCAAAACCTTTGCCTACTCCTGTTGAAACAAGCTTTTCTCTTTCATAAATTGTGCCGGAAACTTTTTCTACGTCAAGGATTTTACCGGATTTTGCAGCAAGATCAATAACTTTTTTTATCGCATCTTCCTTATCCGCCGTATCTAAATTCACCGCAATTACATCAGTGCTTAGTATATCAGAAATTTTCATGAACTCTTACTCTATAAATATGATATTTACAACTGCATTACAAAGTTAGTAATTTTCCATTTAATATAAAATCGTGAATTTAACCCAAAATGCCGATTTTAGCGATTATTTTATGATTTTAGTCATAAAATCGCCGCTTTAGCCGCAATTCATTGATATTGAGTATTCAGCAAAAAAACGCCGGAGGGTGGTTATAAACTCAGTTTTTTATTTCTTTTTCTCAAATGATTTAATGTTGACTTCACTGCTCTTTGTACAAGCGGCGTGTCATCATTTGCCAGTATCCGCAAATATTTTATTGCTTCGTTGGGGTGGTGATTGCCGAAACTGTTATTGAAAGCCATGGCAACATTCCACCTTACATGCGGATCTTTTACTTTTATCATTCTGTAAAGGAATGCAAGGACAATATCAGGCATATTGTTGCCATAATATGAACCAAGTATAAATGGCCCGAGATTCTTTTTAACATACTGTGAGCTGTCATACATCAGCGATTCAAACAATGCGAAAGCTTTACTGATCTTTTCAGGGTCGTTCTTATCACGCAAAGCTGTTGCTGAAAGCACAACACCTCGTCTGATATTTTCCGAGCTATCCTTCACCCATTTTTTTAGTGTGGAATAAAATTCAGGATTTGCTGCAAGTGTACCCGCTAACGCTCCCGCCGCATACTCGCGTACTTCCCAATTGCTGTCATTTGTAATTTTATAAAGCCATTTAGTGATAGCTGGTTTATTATGCTTGTATCCACGCCACAAAATATGAATGCCGACTTCCTTTGCGTTATCGGAATTTATTTTAAGTACACTCATACCTGCTTTATAAAATTCACTTAGGGGATTTTTGTAGTTAGCTTCCGGTATATGCCGTACAATTTCTGCGATAACATAACGCTTATCTTTCATCTTGGCGGTACCGGAGTGCTTGGTGGAAATCTTATCAAGCTCAGCAATAATTTTTTTGTAATTCTGCTTACTTAAAGCTGTTTCAATTACTGCTTTTTGCTTTTTGGTGAGAAGTGTATCTTTCATATTACAAAGATACAAAAAAATATTCGTAGGGCGAAAAGTTTTTACTATAAATTAAAACGAATGGTACTGATTCCTGGTTTTCTTATCAGATTTTTTTGAAGGTATAAAAGCATCCACAACAGAAGCAATCCAGTTAGCTGTAAACAATAATGCAGCGTGAATTTTTTGATTACTAGATGGACCATCTCCCGTTATACTAAATGTCGGAGAAAGCAAAAACCATAAAACACAAATTCCCGAAATTCCTAATCTTATTCCGCCATTAACAAATTCTTCTCTGTAAAACTGACCCAATGTCGCACCGGGAACGATGAAGGATAATGAACCTGCCAGCACCATGTTTTTATTTCTCCAGAGTGAACCATTTGAGATAAGCACTTTGCTTTGTGATAGTTCAATTAAACCCGCTTTCGAATCCTTTAAACGGAATTCTTTTTTGTTTATTAATTGAGCATTTGAAGTACTTAATAATG
>JABFSP010000218.1 GCA_013140565.1 Ignavibacteria bacterium | reverse complement strand
AAGTTAATCCGGTTATAACAGGTTCAAGCAAATATTGCTGTGCAAAGCCGTATTTTCCGGTAAGCAAAAGAACCGAAAAAAGTAAATAGCAGATATTTTTTGATATATTCATAATTTTTTAATTTAAGATCTCAGGAATTATTTTATCAACATCATTATTTTAGTTTCAATGAAGTCACCCGCAGCGATCCTGCAGAAATATGTACCGCTTGTAACTTTTGAGGCATCCCAGCTTGTTTCATAGGAACCGGCATTTAGTAAACCTTCGTGCAGGGTAATTACTTCCCTTCCCATCACATCAAATATCTTAATATTTACCAGTTCTTTTACAGGCAGATCAAATTTAATAGTGGTTGAAGGATTGAATGGATTGGGATAATTCTGATGAAGCTTAAAACTATTCGGAACTTCATTGCCTGCAGAATTTATGCCAACATTATCATTCCACTTGGCAATGTAATTTGCCGGACCCGTTCCCGCGTAATTAAACAATCCGCCGGCAACCAGTTCACCATGATACACTGTCATAGCGAATACTGCGTCATTCAATCCATTGCCTAATGGAACCCAGTTACCTGTACCCCATTTAGCTATTCTGTTTGCTGAAACTCCGCCTGCTGTTGTAAAGTAACCGCCGGCAATAAGAGATGAACCATACATTGTCAGTGATGTTATATATTGATTCATTCCGGTATTGAACAAGATCCATGAATTTCCGCTCCACCCGACAATGCAATTCACCAGATTGGGACCTGCCCCTAAAAACAAACCTCCATAAATAATGTTATTATTATAGCTTGCAAGAGCGAAAACTGTTGGGGATACGCCTGCAGTTGATTCCCATGTATTTCCGTTCAGCCTTGCGACCCGGTTGCCGGGTGTGCTGAACTGCCCACCCGCGAATAATGTATCGCGGTTAACAGTAAAAGCATGTACTATATGATTCATTGAATTTGTAAATCCCTGCCATGATGAGCCGTTCCATTTTGCAATTGCAACAGTATTAACACCGCCTGCAATAGTAAATGCGCCTCCGGCAAACAACACATTATTAAACGAAGTGAGTGCCGTAACATATGAATTCATGCCTGTTCCCAGAGTAGTCCATGTGCTTCCGTTCCATTTTGCTACACATCCGGCGGGATTCCCGCCTGCAGTAGAAAAGTATCCGCCTGCTATCAGTTCATTATTATATACTGCTAAAGAATATACCGGATTATTCATTCCGGTTCCAAGCGCACTCCATGATAAACCGTCCCATTTTGCAATATAATTCGCGTTAACTCCTCCTGCTGTTGTAAAACTTCCGCCAACAATAAGTTCATTATTGTAAACGCATAATGCAAGCACTTGACCGTTTGTACCGCTGCCTAAAGATGACCAGTTTTGAGAATATGATGTAACCGGGCGGAGAAGAAAAAGAAGAAGAATAAAAATGAATGATCGCACCATCACAATTTTTATTTAGTTTATGATCAAAGTTCGCACAAATTAGCAAGAAATGTTCAATAAAAAAAGCATTCAGGTTAACTGAATGCTTTATGTTTAGTAGCTGTCTATTACTACAGCGCGAAAAAAACTCATCCGATAACTTAAAGTCACCGGATGAACTACTTACTTCACAAGCACCATTTTCTTTTCAATTGACTGACTGCCGTTAATCGTCAATTTATAAAAATAAACACCGCTTGGCATGTTTGTAGCGTTGAATTCAACTGAATACCTGCCCGCAGGTTTGGATTCATTTAACAGAACCGCAACTTCTTTACCGGTCATATCGTAAACAGAAATATTTACAACACTTGTCATACCGACATTGTAATTAATATTTGTTGTTGGATTGAACGGATTAGGATAATTCTGCTCCAGTGAAAAGCCTTCCGGTATTTCATTTGCAGTTCCCTGGACACCAATTACCGCATCCTGCAGCTTAAATATCGTGCCGCTGGCACCTACTATATACAATTCATTATTCTGGTCAACCCCAAAAGAAGGAACACCCTGAGGAGCTATGCCTATAATTGCGTTATCACTGACAGCACCACCACTTAACAATAGTTTCCAGACTTTGCGGCTGCCGTAATCAGCGTAAATATACCTGCCAACAAGCCACGGCACTCTTGCGCCGCGGTAAACATATCCGCCGGTTACCGATATATCAGAACCAACATTCTGGTAAACAGCTATAGGGAAAGTGTAATTTCCAATTGGACCGCATCCGGAAGTATTAAAAGGTACATTTCCTTCGTAACATCTCCAGCCGTAATTTTTACCGACTGCAAGCGTATCAATTTCTTCCCACGCATCCTGACCTACATCACCGCAATAGATTGTGCCTGTAACTGCGTCACGTGAAAATCTCCAGGGATTTCTCATACCGATAGCGTATATCTCAGGCGCTCCGCCGCCGCCTGCAAATGGATTTGTGGGAGGAATACTGTAGTTATTTCCGCCGCTTGGCGTATTGATATCAATTCTTAAAATTTTACCAAGCAGTACATTTACATTCTGGGCATTAGCATTCGGGTCACCCCCTGAGCCGCCATCACCCGTTCCTGCATAAAGATAACCATCTGCCCCGAACATAAGGCATCCGCCATTGTGATTTGAAAATGATGGATGCGCAATAGTAAGCATGTTTAGCTCACTAAGTGAATCTGCTTTATTTGGGTCACCCGGAAGGGTTGTAAACCTTGAAATTCGCAGTGCCCCATCGCTTTGCCTGGTGTAATAGACAAAGAAATATCTGTTGGATGAATAATTCGGGTGAAAAGCAAGCCCCAGCAAACCTCTTTCATTGCCTGATGAGCTTACTATATTCGAAAGATCAACAAAGTTCTGAACATTTGTTGTCAATGAATCATTAGGAAATACCTTTATAATACCGCGCTGCTGTACAACAAACATTCTATTGGTGCCGTCACCCGCATGAGTCAGGTACAAAGGCAAAGAAAAAGAAAGGTTGCTGAATGCATTTACAAAGTTTACCTGCGGGTAAACCTGTGCCGCCGCGAAGAACGAGAGAATAAGTAATAATTTTAAGTTTTTGATCATTTATATTTTTATAGTTAATAATTAATTTCTTCTGCCAAGCAGACGTAATAAAAAGAGGAATAAGTTAATGAAATCAAGATACAGCGTCAATGCGCCCATGATTGAAGCTTTTTTGCCGTCTTCTGAAGCTGCGTCAATTCCGCCCGCCATTTTTTTGATCTTCTGTGTATCATAAGCGGTTAAACCCACGAATAATATCACACCGATGAGTGAAATTATCCAGCTCATCATGCTGCTGTTCAGGAATAAGTTAACCACCATTGAGGCTATAAGACCTATAAGCGCCATTGTTAAAAACGCGCCAAATTTTGTGAGGTCCATTTTTGTGATGAAACCTAAAATGCTGGTTCCCCCGAACATGATTGAGCATATAAGGAAAGTTGAAAATATTGATGATCCTGTATAGATCAAAAAAATTGGTGAAAGTGTAACCCCGTTTAAAAATGAATAGAAAAGAAAGACCAGCAATCCTAAAATTGCAGGTATTTTGTTTATTGCATACGATAGACCAAACACTATAAGTAATTCAAATATCATCAAGCCATAAAAAACATATATATAGTCAGCAACCAAGTTCATGAATTGTGATTCAGTAAACAACAGAAACGGAGCAATAGATACAACAGCGGTTATCAATAAACCTGCTGTCATCCACATATATACTTTTAGAATAAATGTTCTTGCAGAATCCTGCACTTCCGAAAAACTCTCCCGCATTACAGGAATTGGTTCCATATTGCTAAATCTCCTCTTTTTTGGTTTAAGATTGAAAATTATGTAGTATTAATGACAAAATATAAATATTTTTAGTCATATAAAACTGCCATATTTGTATTAAAATGGTAGTAAATCCAGCTAATTACTTGATAATATCTAAAATAAAAGAATTCTTTAAATCGTTCCGTAATAAGGTAATTGTAATTGTTGCGCTATTAGTAGTAGCTGCTGTACTATTAGTATCAAAATATGTGCTGAAAAACGAATCCGAAACCGTAAAAGACCCCTCCGGTAATATCACAGAGACAAATGGTGAAAACAAATCACCGGGTAATCACACTGCTGATCAATTAAGACAGACCCTTTCCCCGGGAATTGATTCTGTGCTTAGGAACTTCGGGATTAAAAGTGAATGGATAAAGAATGAACAGACAAGTGCTGCAGAAGATAACAAACAGCAGAAAAAGAATATCAAACAGCAAAATAAAGAAGTCGAACTTTTTGTAAAAAAAATAACGATTCCCTCTGACTTGACGTCATTAGAGGTAAATGCTGATCTTGCTGGGTACTTCAGCAGCCTTGGCTTAAGCTCAGGGGTTTCAGAAGATATTATCACAAAGGACATAGTAATTTCTGTCAATAACCCTGATACAGCCAATAAACTTCCGCTGGCAAAATTAAATGTAATTCATTCAGATAAGATCCACAGGGAAAGCGCAATAGTCTGTGTAATAATAAACAATATCACGGAATACTCCGATGAAGATGTTGATAAATTTTTAATTAACAAAAGTGAGTTCAGTTTTGTTTTCCCAAGGAACCTTGACGAAATAGACCTGCAGAATAAACTGCTGCACAGCAAAAAAG